>JAISEE010000019.1 GCA_031264325.1 Endomicrobium sp.
CAACTATGACTGTGTCGTAGAATACTAGAGACTTAATAATCTTTGTTGATGATCATATCTCTTCTATCATGTCTATTGATAATTTACAAATGTACACTAGAGTTACAACTACATACATCATCTATGAACATACAAGTGCACAGTTACCGCTATTTCACAACATCAACGGTTTTAAAATGTAATGCACAATACACTATATAATCAATTTGAATGATATATTAGTAAAATATAAATTATATCAAATACTAGCTTTTAACTCGATTAGGCCTAAGTTTTAAATTTATAAAACTATAATATATAATAAAATTATAATTATAAATTATATGGTCAGATTGTTTAATTTTTTATCTTTTATAATATGTTTGTTCTTCATGAAAATCTTTAATGTTAAATTTAAATTTGTATTTACATTATAAATTATAACAAAATCCTTTTTGAATATCAAAGCCGAGAACAATTATAGTAGTATTTTTACGTCAAAAGCTATTATTCTAAAAACAGAGCCAAATCATGTGTGCATCAAAAAAATAAACTATTAAATATACACCCCCTCCCGTTTTTATGCAAACAACAGACTTATTTTACATTATTATATTATACTACTAATGACGTGCCTTTTGCTGTTTGACTTTAATAGTTGAAGCACACCAACCAACTATCTAAAACTGTATCGCCTAACGTGGTTTATTGTTAACAAAATACCTCCACCGTCTAAGTATCTTTGAATTATACTCTGCACATTTAAACACCTCATTGTTTTCTACTACAACATCTAAAACTAACCACACTTCCCTAAAATACCAAACATCCCAAAGGCCTCACCACGCTCGCAGCGCTTTCCTTAATGCTATATATATTATCATCTATATATATTTTATGCGTCCTAAAAATTAAAATCCTTTAGAGATAAAATCACAACCAAGAATGAAGTCTTCTAACTGACACTTTGTATTAAAAAGTACAGTACTCCCAGTTTAATACAGAACTCCTTTCTTTAGGAACGCACAAATTGCAACACAACTTTTAAACTTCCTTTATGTATTATGTATATTTTACATAACATACTTTGTCTTTTAAACTAACTGCTTTATAATTAATAAGATGTATTCAACGAATTTTTGAGAATAAAAACTATTATTTTTATTTGCAGTAAAAATTCTTAGCTATATTAAAATTGTTTATGTAAAACTGTCAGTAAAAATTCTTTACATACTTAATTAAAAAAACTGTCCAATTTAGGTAGAATTATCAACTACCATGTTTGTGTTTTAAATCTACAATATATGTATGATAACATGGGATAGATAACTTAAATCGTGTCAAAGGTTAGTCATTGACTGAAAATCTGTATTCTATTTCATCTGGCACTGCAACATTTAATTCACAGCGAACCATTCTTTCTAAGTAAGAAGGCTCTTTTTCAAGATAGTATATTCTTTTTTTAAGTAATTCGTTTTGATATTGAGCGTATCTAATGTTCCTATTTAATTTATTTATCTCAAAACACCTTCTAATAAACGTCCTATTTCCTTCGTTAAAAATCAAAATTAAGAGAAAAACTAACAACATGATATAACGAATTTTTATTTTTTTCATAGTTTTTGTTTTAACAAATATTAATATACTTAATTATTGTTCAAAAACCTTTTCTAACATGTCACATGTTAGTTACATGTGACCAACCCCTATCAGCAACCATTCTTACGATATTTCTAGACATTTTAACCCAAACAATTTGTCTTGCTTCTTCTTCGCTCATTTCATCACCCACAAAATCCCCTTCACTTGGTCCTCTATTTATATCGCGATAAATTTGTACTCCTTCTATATTTGGCTCAGTCCATAGAGTTACGCCATTATCATTATCAACCAATGAAGCGCTCGCAATAACCCACATTTTATACTGTTCTGCAACATTGTTTATATTATAGATAAACGGTTGCAAAATATATCTCTTAATTGTCACCGTAAGAGTTCCATCTGCATCTTCTTCTTTGTTTACTAAAAATAAACGCCCACCGCTAACTATCTCTTCTATAACTTCATTCGTAAACTTTGCCTCTATTCCAAATTGATTAGTATTATTCTCAAAAGGTTTAACGTAAACCTTTTTAATATGTTCTGGCAAAAATTGAACCGATGGATTATATGGAGACGTGCATGAGCTGAGAATTATAAACAAAGTAGCCATAAACAAATAAACAATATTTTTTTTCACAGAGATTCCAAAGATTCTATAATTACTTTATCACTATAGCAACTATCTTACTTTTAACGTATATAAACTTAACTATCTGTTTACCTTTTAAGTGAACTAATATTTTCTTGTCAAACATTACGACTTTCTTTACCTCCTCTTCAGACATATCGACAGAAGCAATTATTCTTCCTTTTAATTTTCCATTTATTTGTACTGGAATTTCAATAGAAGATTCTTTGATCACGCTTTCATCAAAAACAGGCCAGGCATGAATTGAGATACATTCATTATTTCCAAATTTTTCCCAAATTTCTTCACATAAATGAGGAGTAATAGGAGCAAGTAGCAATATCAATACTTTATATACTTCCAATGACACTCCATCGTCATTAGCGTGATACTTATAGGAATATAGTGCATTCACAAGTTCCATAATTGATGAAATCGCAGTATTAAACTGAAACTCTTTTTCAATATCAGCCGTAACTTTCTTTACGGTCTTATGCATAATTCTCAAAATATCATCTTTATTCTTTTGAGAAGCAATATCTGTAATAGTTATAGGCTTTGCGCTTCTTACAACATCAAAAAGACGCCATACTCTGTTTATAAACCTCCAACATCCCTCTATTCCACTAGAAGACCAATCAAATTGTTTCTGAGGAGGTGCGGCAAAAAGAACAAACAATCTTGCTGTATCAGCACCGTACTTTATGAGTATTTCGTCAGAATTTACAACATTTCCTTTAGACTTTGACATTGCACTACCACTGAGAGTCACCATTCCTTGAGTTAACAAATTCACAAAAGGTTCATCGTATTTTATAAGACCCAAGTCTCTCATAACTTTAAACCAAAAACGGGCATATATCAAGTGCATGCAAGCATGCTCTATTCCGCCGATATACTGATTTACAGGCATCCAATAATTTGCTTTTGCACTGTCAAAAGGAGCATTGTCATTGTGTGAGTCACAATATCGTGCATAATACCACGAAGAATCAACAAAAGTATCCATTGTGTCGGTTTCTCTGCTAGCATCTTTATCACATTTTGGACATTTAACATTTACAAATGCCTTGCTTATCTTTAAAGGGGATTTGCCTGTCCTTGTAAACTCTAAGTCTTCAGGAAGCAAAACAGGTAGCTCTTTTTCAGAAACTGGGATAATGCCACAATGATCACAATGAATCATTGGTATAGGAACACCCCAGTATCTCTGTCTTGAAACTAACCAGTCTTTAAGTTTAAAATTTACAATCTTTTTTCCAAAGCCTTGCTTTTCAATCCAATTTGAAACAATATTAAAAGCATCGACAGACTTAACTCCAGTAAATTCTCCAGAATTTACAAGAATTCCTTCATCTTCATAAGCATGTTTGTTTGTGTCAGAATTGTTGCCTTTTATTACTTCGATGACAGGAATATCAAACTTTTTAGCGAATTCCCAATCTCTTTGATCGTGAGCAGGTACTGCCATAATAGCTCCCTTGCCGTATCCCATTAAAACGTAATCTGCTGTAAAAATAGGAATTTCTTTCTTCGTAGCAGGGTTTAAGGCATTTACACCTTCCAGCCTTACTCCTGTTTTTTCTTTACTTGATGTCCTTTCTATATTTGATTTTCTGCCACTTGCAAGAATATATTTGGCAACTTGTTCATAATTTTTAATTTTAAATTTCAACTCATTAATTATTTCATGTTCAGGGGCTACAACCATAAAAGTTACGCCAAAAATTGTATCAGGGCACGTAGTAAATATTTTTAAATTTTTGCAAAACCCTGAAATTTTAAAATTTATTTCAACTCCATAAGATTTGCCTATCCAATTTTTCTGCATTGATAAAACCTGTTCTGGCCATCCACCAAGCTGCTTGTGTCCTTCCAAAAGTTCATCTGCATAATCTGTAATTTTTATAAACCACTGCTCCAAATCTCTATGCTCGGTATGACTCCCACATCTCCAGCATACACCGTTTAAAATTTGCTCGTTTGCAAGAACTGTTTGGCATGATGAACACCAATTAACATTAGCATTCTTTCTAAACACTAAACCTTTTTCCCACATCTTTATAAAAAACCACTGAGTCCATTTGTAATATTTAGGGTCACATGTTGAAATTTCTCTGTTCCAGTCATAGGAAAACCCCAACACTTTCAGTTGCTCTTTCATACAAGCGATGTTTTGCTTAGTCCACTTTTTAGGGTGTATTTTATTTTTAATCGCTGCATTTTCAGCAGGAAGACCAAAAGCATCCCAACCTGCTGTATATAAAACATTTTTGCCCTTCATTCTGTGAAAACGAGCGCAAATATCTCCTATGCTATAATTACGGACATGTCCCATATGCAGATTACCTGAAGGGTAAGGTAACATTTCCAAACAGTAATATTTTTCTTTTTTAGAGTCTTCTTTAATCTCAAATATTTTGCTTTCAAACCACTTTTTCTGCCACTTTTTTTCCACTTTTAAATGATTATACTCTATCATGTATTTCCCCTTTACTTTTTACTTTTCTAATAAAACAAAATGCTCTAGATTTCCTTTTAATCCTTTAAGTCCTGAGTCAGTTTCAGAAACTATCTTAAAACCCAAGCTTAAAGCAAAACTTTTAATCTTACTTATAGATTTTTGTCTCAACTTTTCATCTCTTACAATACCTTTCTTCATTTCCGAAGATCTAAGTTCAAATTGAGGTTTTATCATAGCTAAAACAGAGCCATTTTCACAAATGACTTTATATGCAATTGGCAAAATCTTATCAAGTGAAATAAAAGAAACATCTATAGTCACAAAATCTACTTTATCTTTTAATAAAGCATCGTCAAAATATCTAAAATTAACGTTTTCTATATTTATTACCCTTTTGTCATTCTTTAACTTGTAGTGAAGCTGTCCAGAGCCGACATCAACAGAATAAACTTTAATAGCTCCATTTTGAAGCATGCAATCTGTAAAACCTCCCGTTGATGCACCTACATCAAGACAAATACACCCTTTAACATCAATATTTAAAACCCTCAAAGTTGACTCTAACTTTAGACCACCTCTGGAAACATAAGGATTTGTGTTTTTTATTTCAATTATATCCTCGCCTCCAACCAATATACTAGACTTGTATTGAACTTGATTATTTACAAAAACATTACCGCCCATTATGAAAATTTTGGCTTTGGCTCTTGTTTCCGCAAAGCCTTTTTCAAGCACTAAAATATCTAAACGCTTCCTCTTCTTAGTTTTTTTCATCTGCAAACATCTTTAAAGCTTTGTTGGCTACGCCTTCAGGTGTAAAACCATATTTCTTTCTTAACACTTTTACACTTCCATGCTCTACAAATTTATCCGGAAGTCCTATACATTCAACTTTAGCCCATGTACCAAACAATACACCTTTTACGCTTTCACCAAAACCGCCAATTAAAGAGTTTTCTTCAATCGTAACAAACTTCTTAGTTTTTGAAAACACATCTTTTATTATGTCAACATCCAAAGGTTTTAAAAACCTCATATTTACCACAAAAGCATTTATATTTTCCTTCTCTAACAATTGTGCGGCTTTTAAACACGTACTTACATGGCTTCCTATAGCAAGAAAACAAATATCACGACCTTCTTTTGCAACAGCTCCTTTTCCAATTTTTAAAACACATGGAAATTTATCAAGCTTTACACCTACCCCAGCTTCTCTAGAATAGCGTATAACACAAGGTTTATTGGAATTTAATGCAGTTTTTAACATATGCTGTAATTCGTTCTCATCGGCAGGAGACATAATAACTAAATTAGGTATATAATTCAGATAAGACAAATCAAAAGACCCATGATGAGTTCCTCCGTCTTCACCAACGAGACCAGCTCTGTCCAAAACAAAAGTAACTGGAAGATTCTGCAAGGCTACATCATGTATAATATTATCTATGGCTCTTTGTATAAATGTTGAGTAAATAGCACAAACAGGTTTCATGCCACCAGCCGCCAAGGCAGCGGCAAAAGTAACGGCATGCCCTTCAGCAATACCTACATCAAAATATCTATTAGAAAACTCTTTAGCAAACTTATCGAGTCCAGTTCCTTCAGGCATTGCGGCAGTTATAGCAACTATTTTTTTATCAAAATGAGCAAGCTTTATAAGGGTATCTGAAAAAACTTTCGTATATGTAGCCTCATTAGTTTTTACAACTTCGCCAGTTTTTACATCAAACTTGCCTACTCCGTGAAATTTTATCGGTTCTTTTTCAGCGGGAACGTACCCCTTGCCTTTTTTTGTAATAACATGCAATAAAACAGGTCCTTCTATGCCTTTGATATTTTCAAGAATAGCTATTAAATTATTGATATTATGTCCTTGCACAGGACCAATATACGTAAATCCCATTTCTTCAAAAAGCATACCTGGAAAAAGTATTACTTTGGCTCTTTTTATAAACTTTCTAAAAGACGAACCAAAACCATGAAGTCTACTTACAGCTTTCATCACCTTTTCTTCAACTTTTCTTGCCATACCCACAGTTAAAAGTTTAGCCAAATAGCCAGCAACTGCACCAACTTTCTGCGATATAAACATTTCATTATCATTTAATATTACAAGCATATTTTTTTTAAGATGTCCGGAGTTTTGTAGGCCTTCAAACGCAAGACCTCCAGTCATAGATCCATCGCCAATAACTGCCACTACTTTATAATCTTCATTCTTTATATCTCTAACAACAGCAAAACCCAAAGCCGCAGAAATTGAAGTTGAAGAATGCCCCGCACCAAACGCATCGTGTTCGGATTCAGACCTACACGGAAAACCACTAAGCCCATTATAAGTTCTTATTGTTTTGAACTTATTTTTCCTTCCAGTAAGAATTTTATGTGCATAAGACTGATGGCCAACATCCAAAACTATCTTATCATAAGGAGAATCAAACACATAATGCATTGCAATTGTCAACTCTACAACACCAAGACTTGATGCTAAATGACCACCGTTTATCGAAACTGTATTTATTATTTCTTGTCTTATTTCCTTTGCAAGAAGAGAAAGCTCTTCTTTGTTTAATTTTTTTAAATCTTGAGGATTATTCACAACATCTAACACTTTCATTAATGCTCCTAATAAAACATTGAAATAAATATGGCAAACTTTAACAACTTAACTAAAGTCAAGTACTCTTATCAACGGTCATACAGACTCTAAGTGTTACGACTTTCACAAAAATAACACAACAAAGCCTTGACAAATTAAAATCAACAATTTCTTGATGTCATGTAATCTGCAAAATGTAAAAATATTTCAGCCTTATTCCCAAATATAGATAATGCTTTTTTTGCTTTATTTATATGCCTGTACGCTATTTTTTCCGCTTCTTCTTTGCTAAACAATGAAAGAGTAGTGAGTTTATTGTTATCTGCATCGCTACCATTTTTACCTAAAAGTCTTTTATCAGCATAAACATCCAAAATATCATCTGTAATTTGAAAAGCTATCCCTATATTTGTTCCATAGGCCTCTAATAATCTTAAACCTTTTTCATCTGCATCAGCTAAAACCGCCCCTACTTTTAAACTTGCAACTATCAACGCTGCAGTTTTTTTTATCTGTATAAATTTTAGTTTTTTCTCTAAAATTTCTTTATTTTTCTCGCTCCAATTACCTGCTTCTAGGGTATCTTCGACTTGCCCAGCAATCATGCCTTTATATCCGCTGTAATCAGCAAGAACTTTTACCGCTTTGTTAATATTCTTATCTTCACTATTAGCTTTTGTTATAAGATTAAAAGCTTCTGTAAGCAAAGCATCACCGCATAAAATAGCAACAGCTTCACCAAATTTTTTATGATTAGTAGGCACTCCTCTGCGCAAATCATCGTTATCCATAGCAGGCAAATCATCATGAACTAACGAGTACATATGCAAATATTCTACTGCACAGGCCGCCGGGAGAACATTTTTAGCCTTACCACCAAAAAGCTCCGCAGCTAAAAAAACACAAATAGGACGAAGTCTTTTTCCACCTGCCATAATACTATAACGCATGCCTTGAGAAATTATAGAATTGTCTTTAGGTAAAGAATTTTTTAATGCCAAGTTTATATACTTTGTTTTTTTTGACAAATATTTCTTCAAATTAACTTTTTGCAAAATTTACTCCTTAGAAGGCTTTATTTCTCATAAAAAGTTATATTTTAATTTTCTTTTTGTTTCATTGAGTTTTTTTGAAACAAAATTTTACAAAATATGCTCCTTCCAGAAAATAAAACTAAAATTTTATACTAATCAAGATCAGTGTTTTTCATTTCTGAAACTATACCTCTATAATCTTTGCAAAAACTTTTCAAAAATTTAATTGTTTTTAACCATAAAAACTTTATCTCGACATTAAAACCACAAAACACAAATTTTATATCACAGCATCGCCTTTTTGACTTAATGGCTTAATTGAATCTTAATAACTTTATCATTACATTTTAGAGTCAAAACAAATTGAAAGCATCTTTCCAAGGCAACAAACAGTGACAATATATTTAATTTACAAAAAATATTTTTTATTTTTTCAAACTTCATTTCAAAAAAATCTTACACTTTTTATTTTAGTATTGACACCTTAATACTAAAAATATATATGCCATGAGTTATAAAAATTTAAAGTTTGAAATATCTCCTTGCACCCAAACATATGAATAATAGTCTTCAAAAAAATAAACTTTATTTTCAGTGTTTATTTGAGAAGCAATATAAAAATCAAACACTTCACCATCATTGTTCTCAATTCTTATACTTTACTTAGCTATACCTTGTGCTCTTGTTTCCCTTATTACCGTTATTTTGATTTGTCCTGGATATTCAAGCTCTTGCTCAACTTTCTTGGCTATGTCATGAGCCAAAACTTGAGCTTGCTTGTCGTCAATCTGTTCAGGCTCAACAAGTATTCTTACCTCTCTTCCAGCTTGGACGGCATAAGCCAAAGAAACGCCTTGAAATTCTTTAACCACTTTTTCAAGCTTCTCAAGACGCTTTAAATAATGCTCTACGGATTCTCTTCTTGCTCCAGGTCTTGCAGCCGAAATTGCGTCTGCAGCAGCTATTACAAAAGCTTCAGGACTTGCAGGAACTTCAATTCCCTCATGGTGTGACAAAATAGCATTTATCATCTTTTGAGATTCACCATATTTCTTAGCTATATCCGCAGAAATCTGATGATGAGTTCCCTCAACTTCGTGATCAACAGCTTTACCTATATCATGGAGCAACGCCGCTTTTTTGCAAAACATAACATCCAGATCAAGCTCCCCAGCTATAGCTACTGCAAGCCATGTAACTTCTAAAGTGTGTTGAAGTTGATTCTGGCCATAAGACGTTCTATATTTTAATTTACCCAACAATTTAATTATCTCAAGATTGAGTCCCGGAACACCTGCGTCAATAGTAGCCTGCTCACCGATTTCTTTAAGATGCTGATCCATTTCCATTTTAACTTTTGCAACGACTTCTTCAATTCTAACAGGATGTATTCTGCCATCAGTTATCAATCTTTCCAATGCAATTTTAGCTGTCTGTCTTCTTACGCCATCAAAAGCAGAAATAGTAATAGCTTCAGGAGTATCATCAACTATCAAATCCACTCCTGTAGCTTGCTCAAAAGCTCTTATATTTCTTCCTTCCCTTCCTATAACTCTTCCTTTAATTTCATCACTAGGTATTTGAACGGTTGAAGTGGTAATATCTGCTGTGTGGTCCGCAGCTATGCGCTGTATTGCAATGGAAAGAATTTCTTTTGATTTCTTATCCGCATTTTCACGAACTTCTTGTTCGAGTTTCTGAGCTAAAATAACCGCATCTTGTCTTGCTTCTTTTTCCATCTCACTTATTAATATTTTTTTGGCTTGTTCTCTTGTCATTCCTGATATGCATTCCAAAACTTTTTTTTGTTCTTCTTTTATTCTGTCAACTTCGGAAAACTTTATTGTAAGGTGATGTTCTTTATTTGAAATTTCTTTCTCCTTGCCAACTAAATCTCTTTCTTTCCTATCTGTGGCATCCATTTTGCGCTCTAAGTTCTCTTCACGTTGGTTGATTCTATTTTCCATATTTTGGACTAACTGTTTTCTTTCTTTTATATCATGTTCAAATTCTTTTCTTTCTTTATCAATTACGACTTTCGCTTCAAGCAACGCTTCTTTTATTTTAGCTTCTGCAACCATTTTTGCTTCTTTTATTATTCTTTCTGAGACTTGCTCTGACGATCTTGCATTTATTTTTGCATAAACTAGACGTAAAGCATATCCTGCAATTGCTGCTAAAACTCCCATAATAGTCACTTCCATCTTTTATCATTCCTCACTTTATAGTTTTGTATAACCCTTTGTTCAGTAACGATAGTTCCAATCGGCAAATCATGTTTTCCAATTGGGAGCTTATTCGTAATTTGAAAATCATAGGCAAGACCTACTGTTTTGCTTAAAGACACATCTTCTAACCATCTATCATAATAACCCTTACCATAACCAAGTCTATAGCCCAAAAGATCAAAAGCAATGCCTGGAATCAAAATTAAATCAATAGAATTTTTTGAAACAACATTGTTTGAATTTATTTCAGGCTGTCTTATTCCACAAACTAACTGATTGACTTCTTCGGGCTTTATTATTTTTACAGCCTGCATAAACAAATCTCTAAAATTTTTTATCACAGGAACAACAACATTTTTTTTTTCTTCAATAGCTGACTCCACAATAAAATCAGTTATAACCTCAGAACCATAAGATAAGTAAATCATAAGAGTGTTCGCTTGTTCATATAGAGAAAGTTTTTTAAGTGTGGCAAAAATAGCAATACTGCAAACTAAAGCCGAAGTCGTATCAAATCTGTTTCTCATAAACAAAAACTCAGATCTCGCTCTTTTTTTTTCTAATTTTTCTAAATCCAAATAATCGCTCACGTATTTTATCCTCATATCCTTCTTTTGTAGGCGTATAAAGTTCCACAGGATCTGTCCAATACTCCTGCTTGACATAATGTCCTTCAAAATCGTGTGGATATTTATAGCCTTTTCCGTGACCAAGTTCTTTTCTGTAAAGAGTTGAAGTTTTTAAATGATTCGGGACGTTTCTATCTTTGCCATTTTTAACCTCTGCCAACGCATTCTCAATTGCTAAGTAAGATGCGTTAGACTTTGGAGCACATGCGACATAAATAGCTGCCTGAGCTACAATAATTCTAGCTTCAGGCATGCCTATAAACTCAACAGCATTAAGAGCAGAAACGGCAAGAATTAACGCTCTAGGATCCGCTATTCCTATGTCTTCAGAAGCACAAATTATTATTCTCCTAGCGATAAAACGAGGATCTTCACCAGCGGCAAGCATCTTTGCCAACCAATAAACAGTCGCGTCAGGATCTGTTCCTCTCATTGACTTTATAAATGCTGAGATATGGTCGTAATGAGAATCTCCAGAACGATCATAAACAACAGCTTTTTTCTGCATTGATTCTTGAGCTACGTTTATATCAAAAACCCTAACACCGTCCTTGTTTATTTTTGTTAAAAGAACCCCTATTTCAAGAGCATTAAGAAGCCTTCTTGCATCACCCCCCGAATTAGCAATAAGATATTTTTTTGCTTCCTCGGACACCATGATATTATGTTTACCAAGCCCTTTGTTTTTATCGTTTAGAGCTGACTCCATAATCGCAGACAAAGCTTTTTGTGGCAAAGAGTTAAACTCAAAAACAGTAGCTCTTGAAACAATTGCAGCATTAATATAAAAAAATGGATTTTTTGTTGTTATACCTATCAAAGTTATTATTCCTCTTTCGAGATCTGGAAGTAAAGCGTCTTGCTGAGAACGGTTAAAATGATGAATTTCATCAAGCATTAGAATAGTCTTTTTACCTGATAGTTCCAACCTAGATTTAGCTGACTCCATTATTTTTTTTATACCGGATATTCCTATAGTTACAGCATTTACCTCTTCAAAATATGATTTTGTTTTTAAAGCTATTATTCTCGCCAATGCGCTCTTTCCACTTCCGGGAGGTCCAAAAAATATAACAGAACCAAGACTATCGGTTTCTATGGCACGACGTAACAACTTGTCGTTTCCGATAATATTGTCCTGTCCCATAAACTCTTCAAGATCGCAAGGTGACATTCTTACAGCCAACGGCTTACTTCCTTGGTTTGCAACTTCGCTAAAAAAATCTGTTTGGTTCATAAAATAGAAAAATCCGCAATGTCGTTAGTCTTAACCAATTTAAAGCCTCCTTTGTCCAAGTGAAATACTAAGAATAAGTTGACTTAAAGATCACCAACATCACAGATTATTATAAAAATATTTCAGTTCGTATAACCAGACTCGTCAAGTTGCCTAATTAGATCTCTAACTTTCTTATCATAACTATTTGAAATACTTTCTTGCAAATCTCTTAATTTAAGCAGTTCTGCTGCTATTTTCACAACAGTTAAAGTTGCTATTTTCTGCGTGTCAGGTACGTTAAAATTCTCTTTTTTTACTTCAATCCACTGTTCATTTACAAAGTTTACGACCCTGTTAAAATTTAATTCATCTAAATTGTCTATATTAAATTCTATATCTCTTCCCATTATTTTTTCACAAGTAGTAGTAACCATATTACGAAACCTTTACCGTATCAATCTTTTTCAATACTCTTTCTACTCTAGAGCATGCTTCTTTTGCATTTTTTTTTAATGCCACATATTCTCTTGTAATACTCATATTACGTTCACTTTCTTTTCTCAAATATTCAACTTCCAACTTTAGTTTATGATTTTCATTTACAATTTTTTTTAAATTTTCAATTATTTTCCTAACTTTAACACCTAAAATTTCAATATTTTTCATATCAATATTCTATAAATTGCTATAATGAATGTCAATGCTATTATTTTATATTTATGAAACATTAACTTAATGTCTAAATCTTCAATTAAAACCTAAAAAATTTTAATATAAAAAATGAACAGATAATATGATATTGGTTTATATCTGTTCATTTTTTATATTAAAATTTACTAACAAAATCTATATCTGGCATCCTGCTAAAGCTTTACGTTGCAAAAGCTCCCAATTATTATCAACATTTTTCTGAATAATTTCAAGAATTAAAGCATTTTCAAGCTTAAAAAGATGTTTAAATCTGCCCTGAAGTTTTAAAAACTCAGTTACAGGTTTCTTTTCTTTAGGTATAATATTTAACTTATAAACACCATGCTCAACTTCAAAAGAAGGCCAAATGCATGTTTCAACTGCAAGTCTTGCAAGAAACATCGTATCTTCAGACTTATAGTTCCAACCTAGTCTACATGGCGTTAAAATGTTTATAAACGACGGCCCATCTACTGATAAAGCTTTTTGTACCTTTGTTATAAAATCGTTCCAATTTCCAACATATGTTTGAGCTACATAAGGAATATTATGAGCTACCATTATCTGCGTTAAATCTTTTTTGTTTTGCTCTTTCCCTTGATGAACTTTTCCAACAGGAGCTGTGGTTGTATGTGCACCAAGAGGCGTTGCTCCAGATCTCTGTATACCAGTATTCATATACGCCTCATTATTGTAACATATATAAAGCATTCTATGCCCTCTTTCCATAGCTCCTGATAAAGATTGCAAACCTATATCATACGTACCACCATCACCGCCAAAGGCAATAAATCTGATATCTTCCATTATTTTTCCCTGTTTCTTTAAACTTTTATAAGCTGTTTCTATACCACTACATGTCGCCGCCGAGTTTTCAAAAGCACTATGAAAAAAAGAATTTTTCCAAGCTGTATAGGGGAAGACAGTAGTAGAAACTTCCAAGCAGCCAGTCGCACTGCTAACAACAACCGGCATATTCCCTGCAGCTATCATAGCCTGCCTAGCGACTATACCTGCTCCGCAACCTGCACAAAGACGATGTCCTCCTGTTACACGTTCCGGACTTTTACTCAAATCTTTTAAATTTGCCATTTTATGTCGTCTCCTAAAAATTTTCATTATTTTCTTACGTTTATATATTCTACTTGACTAGTCGGTTTTTGAACCCCTGAGGCTATCTTGGCAAGAATCTCGTAAACATCAACTATGTGTTTAGTGTTAATTTCTCTTCCACCAAGCCCATAAACATAATTTACAACTTTAGGAATTGTAATGCCTGCAGCGTACAAAGAAGACACAATGTCCGCATATATAGGAGCAAAAGCTCCCGAGCAAGAATCAGCTCTATCCAACACAGCTATAGCTTTTACATGAGACAAATCTTTAACAATCTGTTTCGTTGGAAAAGGCCTGAAAACTCTTATTTTCAAAAGACCAGCTTTAATACCTTTTTCTCTTAACTCTTCTACAACAACTTTTATAGTTCCAGCTGTTGATCCGATAACTACTATTGCAATTTCAGCATCATCAAACATAAATTTTTCATACATCTCATACTTGCGTCCAAACATTTTCTCAAAATCTTTGGCTACGTTTAAAATTATATCTTTTGAATCTCTCATAGCTTGAGCAAGTTGATATCTATGCTCAAAGTAATAGTCTTGTAAATCAACTGAACCCAAAGTGTAAGGTCTTTTAGTGTCCAATAAATATCTTTCAGGCTTATAAATACCTACAAAGGCTTTTACATCAGCATCTGGATAAAGCTCTACCACCTCCATACAATGAGAAATAATAAACCCATCAGTCGTTACAAGTGTAGGAAGTTTTGCCTTTTCGGCAATTCTTATAGCTTGAATCATATTATCATAAGCCTCTTGAGAATTTTCTGAATAAATTTGAATCCAACCCGAATCTCTTGCACCCATTGTGTCTGACTGATCGCCATGAATATTAAGAGGAGCAGAAATCGCTCTGTTAACTTCCGCCATAACTATAGGAAGCCTCAAACCAGAAGCAATGTAGAGCATTTCCCACATAAGACACAATCCTTGCGAAGAAGTACCAGTCATAGCTCTAGCTCCGGCTGCAGAAGCCGCTATAGTCGCTGACATTGCAGAATGTTCGCTTTCAACAGCTATATACTCGCTTTTTACAATACCATCTGCGACAAACTGTGAAAATATCTGCACAATTTCCGTCGCAGGAGTTATAGGGTACGCTGCCACTACATCCGGCTCTATTTGGCGCATTGCTTCCGCCATAACTTCATTGCCTGTTTTTGCAACAATCTTACCTTTTGAAAAAACTGTCTTTATCATTTTATTTAACCCCTTAAGACAAAAGCCTCTTAGTAATTATTTCTTTTCTTGCTTCATTGTGATAGCTTGAACTTTAACAGGACACTCTTTAGAACAAATTCCACAACCCTTACAGTGATCGTAATCTATCCCAGTGACAACTGTTCCTTTTTTTTCATCCAAAGCAATTTTTATAGAAGCGTCAGGACATGAAATCCAACAAGTTAAGCAATGTATACACTTGTCTTTGTTCCATACGGGTCTTATTGAACGCCAGCTTCCTGTACCAAAAGTTACAGCTGTCCCAGGTTCTACATAACCCCCAACTGAAAGTTCCGCGACAGTTAATTTTTTATTAATATTCTTTTTAATCACCTTATTCCTCCAAAGAGCAAAAAAAACTCCTCATGTTATAATATTTTTAAATTTACCGAAAATTTATCAATTTTTTACTTCATCAAAAGAACGTTTTATAGATAAAATATTTCCACTTATAACTTCAGGTTTATGTCTAAATTTTATCTCAAGTTTACATTTTACCTCTTCAAGAACATCATTAATATCAAGTATTCCTATTACTTTAATTAAAGCTCCAAGCATAGGTGTATTTGGGATGTCTTTTCCTATTGTTTCACGGGCTATTTGGCTTGCGTTTACAACATAAACTTGATTTACACCAATTCCGAGTTTTTTAGCAATTTCATCTGAACTGAAAGAAGTGTTTACTATAATTTTGCCAGTAGTTCCAATACCATTCGTAACAGACACTGACTCCATAAGAGAAGGTTCCAATATAATAATATAGTTAGGATTTATAACACCTGAATGTAATGTTATAGGATTCTCGCTTACTCTATTGAAAGACTGAACCGGTGCTCCCATTCTTTCCGGACCGTACTCAGGAAAAGCCTGAATGTACTTCTTAGCTGTTGCTAAAACAACTTCAGCAAATAAAAGTGCTGCTGTTTTTGCGCCTTGTCCACCGCGTCCATGCCAACGAATCTCAATCATTTTTGCTGACATTTTTATGCTCCTTTATTGAGAAGTAAATAAACAACATCATCAGATTAAGTTTATTTAAGTTTTTTTTCAATCCTGTTCCTTCTTTAGTTATGTTTAATTATTTTAATTATATACTTTAATATTATAAGAGTATAGATTTGAGTTTAAACACCTTTTACATCTCTCTGCGACCAGCAATCGCACGTGAAATAGTTACTTCATCAGCATATTCAATATCGCCACCAACAGGTAAACCATACCCAATCCTTGTTACTTTAATGTCTATAATGCCTATTTTTTTTATAAGCTCTGCAAGATAAACTGCAGTCATTTCACCTTTAGAATCGGTATCAGTAGCAATTATTACCTCGTTAATGTTATCACTTTTTAGTCGTTTTATCAAATTATCAATTCTTATATCGTCAGGACATACAGCATCTAAAGGCGACAATACTCCGCCTAGGACAAAATAGAGACCTTTATAATCCTTAACTTTACTTATTGCTATTAAATCTTGAGGAGTTTCAACTACACAAATAATACTGCAATCTCTTGCAGAATCAGTGCATATAGAGCATGGATCGTGCTCACTTAAGTTATAGCAAATGCTACAACTTTTTATTATATGCCTTGCTTTGAGTATAGAATCTACAAGACTGCCTACTTCATTCTCTGACATTTTTAATATATGATAACTTAAGCGTTCTGCCATTTTTGGGCCTACTCCAGGCATTCTTTTTATTATTTCAATCATTCTTTCTATGTACTGAGGTCTGTTCATATTTATTTATTATCCTATTATTTGTCATTTCTTTTAATCTTCTTTAGTTATACATCACCTCAAGACAAAAGATGAGAAGATGATCTTATTTCTTTTATCAATATTACCTTCTTGCTTGTCGATCAAAGCATTTTTTAAATCATAACTTTAATTTTTTTACATTTACCTCTATCTTTTTTTTGAAATAACTTTGCAATCTATTCTTAAAATTCCACAACATCTTCATAGTCAAACTGCCAGGGACAGATAACGTATACAGATGAGATGCATCTCACCCGTAACATTCCTTAACTGTAACCTTTTTTTAAAGACTGAGTTGCAGAAAGGGGATATTTTCACTATTTCAATAACCAGTTCATCCCATACGCTTATTAAGAGGTATATGCTGCAACATTATAACCTATTTTAATCTATCCTATCTGTTTGTTCAAATTTCAGAATTTTCAAAACTTAAATTATTATTAATAACACTCTTTTCAAACTCAACAATTCTATTTATAAGCTCACCAACATTATAATAAGACTCAGACATTTTAAGTAAATATATTTCAAGAAGAATTCTCGGTTTATCATGCCAACGCATCTCTTCTAAAGCTCTTGATAGCAAATTGTTCATTCTTATGTGACGCGAAATCGTAAATAAATTTTTTTGAACTTCAAAAAGCTTTTTATCTTCTGTAGAAATTTCCACTATTTCTGGGTTTATCAAATAAATCATAATTTCCCTTAAATGATCTCGTAAGTCTCTTGCAAACTGCAAAATATTATATCCCTCATCATTAATTTCCTTGATAATTTTTAAAATAGCCTGAATATCGCCTTTAGCAATATTTTCAGTAACCAAAGCAATTATATTTTTTGGAAGAAGACCAATAAGCTCTCTTATATATTCACCGGTTATCTTTCCAACATTTGAAGACACTGCCTGGTCTAATAAACTTAAAGCATCTCTCATGGAACCACCTGAAGCTGCAATAACAACACTTAAAGCGTCAGAATCTATTTCAAAGCCTTCTTTTTGGGCAATGTTTTGTATAGCTAAAGCCATTTTTGAAGTAGATATAAGTTTAAATCTATATTTTTGACACCTTGAAAGAATAGTAATTGGAATTTTATGTTGTTCGGTGGTAGCCATTATAAAAACTACATGGTCAGGAGGCTCTTCCAATGTTTTAAGGAGAGCGTTAAATGCCTGAGTAGTTATCTGATGCGCTTCGTCTATAATATAAATTTTGTAATTTGAGTGAGCACTTGCAAACTTTACGTTTTCTCTTAAGACTCTTATTTCATCTATACCATTGTTTGATGCACCATCTATTTCTAATACGTCAATACTTGAACTTTTTGAAACTTCAAGACAGTTCTCACAAAGACCACAGGGTGTAACAGTAGGACCATTTTTGCAGTTTAACGCTTTTGCAAGTATTCTCGCCATAGTCGTTTTCCCGCAACCCCTGGGACCGCTAAACAAATAAGCATGTACTACTCTTTTTTCAGAAATAGCGTTTTTAAGAATTTTGGAAATATGTTCCTGACCTATGACTTCGTTAAAGTTTTGAGGTCTGAACTTTCTTGCTAATCCAAGATATGACATATACTATAGTATCCTTAACAACTACAATTACAATAAAAAAACAAAAATATTGTATTTTAATTTAGCAAATATAAAACTTTTATTACAAATTTCAAATAACTTATAACAAAATTGTTTTCAGCTGTTTTCAACTGAAGTTATTCTTTAATTAGTCAAAAAATTTTACTTAGAAGAAAATCACTATAAACAACAATACATAACATATTCATGCCATAAGAATCATATAAACAATTTTGTGATAATCTTTTTTTTGAAACTTGCTCAAAATTTTCAGATATAAAGTGGTTACTCAATTATAATATAAATTAAAATATAAATATGTATTTATTAGTATTTGCTTCATATGTATACCCTATTCCTACTCTTGCTAGCTTCTTTGATGAGATGGAGAGATCGAAACAATTCAGACAGAAGTTTATAATATTTGTGAAAAGACTCTATAATACAGATTACGATTGAATGGATAGACAGAAAATTTTCTCCAGTCCTTACACATCTCTAAGTCCGACTATTATCACAGCTATCGTATAATTAATAATGATTTGTAATCTGTTTTTATATGTAGTATTTTTTACTCTATAATCATAGCATATAATATAAATTCTTATAGTCAACAAAATAAAAACATCCCTGTACTATAAATCTTTTAAGTTATTTAAGCATATATTCCTCTCTATGTTATGATGAAAAATATCTATATTAGTACTTTTATAATACTTCTTTACGCTTTAATATCGACTAACATTAGCCATATTTACATAATCTTTTGAAACAACTTTACTCAAAACATAACTACTTTATATAAAAAATATATTAATATGCGATACTAACATACAATCGCAAGCACATAATTTTTGATATGACCGAAATTTTGTATTATTTCGTATTATCAATTCTCTGAAAATACAAATTAGTTTTACTGGTAAGTTTATGATTACTGCCTATAACTTTAAGAATTGACTTCAGTTGTAGCAAAATAATAAGCTATGTATTAAAGAGCACGTTTATGTTAAATAAGAGTTATCAAATGCAACAAAAAAATATTTGAAATAATGGTTTAAACTAGACAAGTATTTATATCTCAAGTTACACGCAAACCTCACTTTGACAATGTATTTTACAAATAATAATGAAAAAGTAAACTATTATTTCAATAAACTTATGAAGCTTATTGAAAAGTCATAAATTTAGACAACATCACCACAAACATTTACATAAACAACTTTAATAACTTTATTAATTAAGTATACAAAACGAGGTTTGATCTCACGATTAAAACTATATAAGTTTACATTTTAATCCAAATGTTTCTTTTTTAATTCCAGTCCTTCTTTGTCTTCCATGTTGTTCCTTGTAAAATCAACACTAATTTTATCCCCTTCTTTGAATTCACCAGAAATTAGTTTTGAAGAAAGAGGATTTAGTAAATATATCTGTATTGCTCTTTTTAAAGGCCTGGCTCCAAAAGAAGGATCATAGCCCTTTGATAAAATAAAATCTTTTGCTTTATCCGTAAACTCAACATGTATTTTCTTATCATCTAAACGTTTTTTAAAAAATTTAAGCTGAATATCAATAATTTTGTTTAATTCTCTCTCTCCTAAACTCTGAAATATTATAGTTTCGTCTATTCTGTTTAAAAGTTCAGGCCTAAAATATTTATGCAGTTCCTTCATTGCTTTATTTTTCATATCTTCGTAATTGTCATACGTTTGGATATATTGAGAGCCGATATTTGACGTCATTATTATAACAGTATTTTTGAAATCAACTGTTCTCCCTTGCCCGTCGCTAAGTCTGCCATCATCAAACAGCTGTAGCATAACATTAAGTACTTCAGGATTTGCCTTTTCAACCTCGTCAAACAAAACCACGCAGTACGGTCTTCTTCTTACAGGTTCAGTAAGTTGACCACCTTCTTCAAAACCAACATATCCAGGAGGTGCACCTATAAGACGGGCAACGCTATGTCTTTCCATATATTCAGACATATCTATTCTAACTATATTTTTTTCGTCATCAAACAAAAGTTCGGCTAAAGATTTTGCCAACTCAGTTTTACCTACACCGGTAGGTCCCAAAAACAAAAACGAGCCTGTGGGTTTATTTGGGTCAGAAAGCCCTGAACGCGAACGACGAACAGCATTTGATATGGCAGTTACCGCCTCATCTTGACCTATAACTCTCTCATGAAGCTTATCTTCCATTTTAAGAAGTTTCTGTATATCGCTTTCCATCATACGCGTAATGGGAATACCAGTCCATTTACTCACAACTTCAGCAATATCCTCTTCATCAACTTCTTCTTTTAGCATTTTCTTTTTACTTTGAAGTTTAAGAAGATTTTTGTTTTCCTCATCCAACTGTTTTTGCATATTTGGAATTTTACCATAACGAATTTCAGCAGTAACATCTAAATCACCACTTCTTTCAGATTTTTGCTCTTCAATCTTCATACTTTCAATATCTTCTTTCAAGCGTCTAATTTGCGAAATTGAAAATTTTTCTTTTTCCCAATGAATTTTCATACCTGTCAAATCTTGTCTTAACTTGCCTATTTCTTTTTCCATATTTGTAATACGTTCTTTTGCCACAGGGTCATTTTCTTTTTTTACTGCCTGTCTTTCAATTTCAAGTTGTCTTATCTTGCGCTCTACAGCATCAAGTTCCGTAGGCATGGAATCTATTTCTATTCTAATTTTGCTTGCAGACTCATCAACCAAGTCTATGGCTTTATCTGGTAAATATCTATCTGTTATGTATCTTGCACTAAGATTTGCCGCGGCAACCAGAGCCAAATCTTGTATTTTTACCCCATGATGAACTTCATATCTTTCTTTGATTCCTCTAAGAATTGCTATCGTATCTTCAACAGACGGTTCACCTGCATAGACAGGTTGAAAACGTCTTTCCAAAGCCGCGTCTTTTTCGATATGTCTATATTCATCTAATGTCGTAGCACCAACAAGTTTAAGTTCACCTCTGGCAAGCATAGGTTTTAGTATATTTGCAGCATCAACAGCTCCTTCGGAAGAACCCGCTCCGACTATCATGTGTAACTCATCTATAAAAAGAATTATTCTGTCTCTCGAGACTTGAATTTCTTTAAGCACTGCCTTCAATCTATCCTCAAATTCTCCTCTGTACTTAGCACCTGCAATCAAAGCTCCCAAATCTAAAGCTATAACTTTTTTATCTTTTAAGCTCTCAGGAACATCGCTCGAAACTATGCGTTGAGCTAAACCTTCAACTATGGCAGTTTTCCCTACTCCAGGTTCTCCGATTATTACAGGGTTGTTCTTTGTTCTTCTGGATAATACCTGCACACACCTGCGGATTTCTTCATCCCTGCCTATTACCGGATCAAGCTTTCCTCGTTTAGCTAAATCAGTTAAATCTTTACCATATTTTTCTAAAGCTTGATATTTATCTTCAGGATTTTGATCCATTACTCTCTGAGCACCTCTTATACTTACAAGATTTTTTAGAATAACATCTTTTGTAAGTCCATATTTTTTAAGTATTTTTGAAGCTACTTCTGAAGATTCCTCAGCTATTGCAATAAGTATATGTTCTGTAGAAACGTAATTATCTTTTAAACTTTTTGCCAACTTTTCGGAATTGTTTAAAATATTTATAAATCCTTGAGAAAAATATACGATTCCGCCAGAAACTTTTACTTTTTTTTCTATCTCGAAAACCAAATCTTTTAATATGTTCGAAAACAACATGTCTTCCTGATCAACAGCAGCACTTTTCTTTATAATTGACCTAACTATACCATCTTGCTGTTTAACTAAAGCATACAAAACATGTTCAACAACAATTTCTTGATTACCATATTCAGACGCTATATTTTGCACATCTGCCAGTACCTCTTTAGATTTAATCGTAAACTTAGAAAAATTCATAAATTTCCTCCGTTTTGATAAAACCAAGGGAAGCGTCGATATATTATTTATTTGAAATAAGCTTTATTTTTTCAAAAAATTATAACTATATCTTAAATATTTATTTATTTTATTAAGACTATATTTCATGATTATTCTAACAGAAACTTTAATAACAATAACATTTAAGCTGAACATTTACAAACACATCGCGCTATGAAACTTAAAAAACTTTAACAGCTATTATAAACACGTTTTTAAGTCTAATTAATATTATATTATATTATACATTATCAATCTGCAGGCAAAGAGAGGATGTTTTTTAAAATCGTCACGCTTATTTAGAAGAATCTTTGCATATTAACACCGTTTGTCATTGTCTATTTCTATGTAACCTCACAAATTACAACACTCATTTTCGTGATCAAAATAAAAACTCCTCTTTCTGTTATCATATATATCACTTAAAGAACATAAAGATAAACTTCTGCTCCAATTACAAACTTACTTATATGATTAAGCAAAATAATAAAAACTATCTTTTTTCTTAATTTACCACTCTGAAATGTCATTTAAATAATAATCATACATATTTTTTCAGAAACAAAACTTCATCAAGTATGTCTAAAAATTTTCAACAAATTTTATGTCAAATCTGAAATCTAAAAAGTATGTAGAAAAAAAACTCCCACAAAAAAGTTAACAAAATATATTCGTGAATTATATACACTTACCTCTAGAGAGATATTATCAAAACTGGCAAATCTGAAAATTTATTCGATATCAATGGCAAAAACTTTTCACGCTATAATCAACAAGATTCGATCTTAAAAATTTTAAATTTATACCACAAGCTCTATACCTAACCCATACATAAACTCAACTGATATAATTTCTTTTAAATTAAAATATTAAGGCCAAATCCAAAACTGATTAAAACGATATTTATAAAATTGTCAAAAGTTAAAATTATCCTCATATTGATAAATAAGTTCACAGGGATAACGAAATGTCAAATTCCAAACAGAAGAAGGGAATGGATACCCAAAAATGAATTTATATACCGAATATTAAAAATTATTTTTTCAGATTATTATTTTTCTGTAAGTATCTCTGCTATTGTTAAAACCTGATTTAATGTTAACGAAATACTTTCCTGAAATCAACACAACGCCCGTATCCCATTATCAATAGTCGAAGTTGTATGAATTTTTAATTTTGATTATACGAAATATCCTTAAAGTTAAAATTTTTTCTATATAGTGCATGTATTTTTTCTTACCTGAGTTAAATCTAAACCAACTTCAAAGATAATAAATTGTCTACTTCAGGCTTATTAATTTTACCTTTACGTTTAGAATATCCTTTTGGACAAAGTCTTAATTTTAGCAAACAGCTTATCAGCACCGAGAGGATCAAAAGACTTATAACTTTATTAGTTTCAGTTAGTTTCAATAAGTTCTACTATAAACGCATTATGTATATACGATATGGGTTTTTAGTAATAAAGTAATAAAGATCCTATTGTTACTGTTCTGCAAAACTCTACTCTGTCTATCGTAGATATATAATATCTAAAACTGTAAGATCTGTTAGCATCCATCAGTATATCTTTACATATGCTAACTATAAACCTTCACTTTTAAGAAAGCCTTTTATCAAACTTTTTAAATTTTCTTTATCAACAATCAGAATAACTTTTGTGTATGCCATAAGAATCCTTTTACTAATAAAAAGCTAGCAAAAATAAATTTAACTCTTAAGGTTCTTTTATAAAACTTAAAATTCAGACTAATCCAGCAGTAAACATACCATGATGGAACAATCCTAAAATTCCATTATTTACTTTTAGGCTCAAGGGATACCACAATACTACTGTTCAACTTTGAAGTTGTAAAATTATAAAGCCATATTACAACAAGTGCCCCTACTACCATTATAGTCGTATAAAACACTACAAATATAGCCCAAGACAATAACCTCGCACCAAAACCAAACTTTGCAACCAAATCTGTTGGGAAAAAGAAAAACATAATTAAGCCTATAAGAGACCCTAAAACTGCAAAAATAGTAGGTAATACTTTAAGAACTGAAATTACTTGGACTTTTTTCACATCATAAAAGGACATTTTTTTTGTAACCTCCTTTATTTTTTTCTTTCAACCAAATGATTATTTTACGATAAAATACTAAAAAATATTTTTTCAAAGTCAAACTTAAAGATATTTCTTACGTTTTTATCACAATCGCAAAACTAAAAATAAAAAAACTAAAACTTGCTTACAATAATACTCTTTTTCATATCTTCAAGAGTCTTGGGAGTAGTCATTTGAATGCCCTGCAGTTCCAAAGTCTTTCATTTTTGAAATTATAAGATTTGTAAGAGCTGTTCTTGCATATCCTAGATAATCCCTCGGATCAAACTTTTCAGGTGTTACCATAAATGCTTTTCTTATTGCAGCCGTAATAGCAAGTCTTCCATCAGTGTCAACGTTAATTTTTGATACACCAAGTTTAATCGCTTCTTGAAGACTAGTCATAGGCACACCCGCTGCTCCAGATATCTTTCCGCCATATTTATTTACTTCGCAGATCAACTTTTTAGGAACTGAAGAAGCGCCGTGCAATACAATAGGAATATCTATCAACTCTCTTACTTTTTTTAAAACATCAAAAGCAAGATTTACTACTCCTTTAAATTTATAAGCGCCGTGTGAAGTTCCTATAGCTATAGCTAAAGAATCAACGCCTGTTTCATCTACAAATTTTTTTGCTTCATTAGGATCAGTTAAATGAATTTTACCTGAACCAATATCATCTTCAAGTCCACCAAGAGTTCCTATTTCTGCTTCAACGGAAACACCTCTGGCATGAGCGTATTCAACAACAGAACATGTAACGTTTACATTATAATCATAAGTGGAAGCAGTTTTGCCATCTTCCATTAAAGATCCGTCTATCATAACAGATGAAAAGCCTAAATCTATCGCCCTTATAACAGATTCCAAAGAATTGCCATGATCTAAATGCATAGCTACTGGAATATCAAGGTTTTCAATAACAGCAGCTTTCATTAAATACCCCAAGTAAGTAAAATTGGAATATTTCAAAGCACCTCTGCTAGCTTGAATAATTACTGGGGATTGAGTCTCTTTTGCAGCAGCCATAATAGCCTGAATCTGTTCCATATTATTGACATTATAAGCACCTACTCCATAACATTTTTTTTGCGCTTCTTTTAGAATTTGTTTTGCCGATATCAGTGCCATGTATCCTTCTATTTTTTCTTTATTTTTTTATTATTTTTCTTAGATAAAGCTTCTTTATAAATTCCTATATTTCTAAATCTTAAATACCTTTCCTGAATAATTTTTCTGCTACTCACTCCATTGTAAATATGAAGATATTTGCTTAAAATAGTCTTTATATTTGTAGCAGTCTTGTCATGACTGTAATGTGCTCCACCAAGAGGCTCTTTTATTATTTCATCTATAACTTTTAGTTTAAGCAAATCTTTTGATGTAAGTTTTAAAGCATCTGCCACGCCTGCAACTGCTGAACCATCTCTGAAAAGTATAGCAACACAGCCTTCGGGAGATATAACAGAGTAATAAGAATTTTCTAAACACAACACCTTGTTTGAAACTCCTATCCCTAAAGCACCGCCTGAACCACCCTCGCCTATTATAACTGTTATAATAGGAACTTTTATGCTGGACATTTCTCTTAAATTTGTTGCAATTGCTTCAGCCTGCCCTCTTTCCTCAGCGGCAATTCCAGGATAGGCTCCCGGAGTATCTATAAATGTTATTATAGGGCGATTAAACTTTTCGGCAAGCCTCATTACTCTCATAGCCTTTCTATAACCTTCAGGGTGAGCCATACCAAAATTTCTGTCTAAATTTTCTTCAAGAGTCCTACCTTTTTGATGCCCGATTACAGCTACTGGCTTCGCATCAAACTCGGCTATTCCACATAAAATGGCTGGATCGTCACCAAAACGTCTGTCGCCATGAAGTTCAAAAAAATTTTCAAAAATAAGTTTTATGTAATCTTTAGAATAAGGCCTCTGTGGGTGCCTAGCAATTTGTATGCACTGCCACGATGACAATGAGCCATAAATTTTTTGTTTCAACTCATCTCTTGTTTTTTCAAAAGTTTTAATCTGTTCAGATAAATCTATGTTTTGTTCCTGAGCAGAATTTTTTAATTCTTCAATTCTTTTATCAATTTCCACTATAGGCTGTTCAAAATTAAAAGTTATAGCCATAGCCATTTTAATCCTCTCTTACCATCTTTTTTAAAACTAAACAAATATTCCTGACTAAAATTTACCTAAATAGCTTACCCTTAACACTCTTTCATTTTTTGGAACTGCTCTTACATCTTTTTTTCCCCAACAATCTCTTACAATACAATCTATATCTAAGTATTCCGTAACAGAAAACTTTAAACCACAGTTAAATCTTGCATCTGAAAAACAATTTACATTGTCATATTCAAGCATAAAAGATACAAGTTCTTTATATAAAGGTACTGTTGCGTTTGAAAACAAATAAATTTTTGATTTAGAAAAATCGTTTACATTAATACCTAAGTTAAACATTAATCCTTCAATAAAAAATTCTCTACCTGTAACAAAATATAACCCTTTACAGTTTTGTATATACTTGTAAACTCCATTGATAAAAATTCCCTGCGCATCATAACCTAAGGCGATCCCTGGCAAGATCATGTTTCCTTCATAAAGTCTAAATTTTACATGGATAGCGGGAACAATTGTTTTTATATTTTCGTCTCCTATGAACTTATCTAATTCCCAAGACACTCCTAAGTCTAATGGCTTGAAAACACCAAAATTAATCTCTGAAATTATGCTTCCATGTGAAAAACACCTGAAGTCAACACTGTACGAACCATAGCTTAATATGCCCGTAGTAGGTGTATCAATCACATATATTTTGCTGGCATAAAGAAAAGAAACATAACTTAAGACTGCAACAAACGATACTAATATTTTCTTCAACATTTATACTCACCCCTCAGCATGCCTACTATATACCTATGCCTATATTATTAACTTACAACATATAAGATCAATTTTAGCTTTACAAAAACTGACATGACTAATAGTTTAGTTATCTTATAGAGTTTAAAATATTGCTTACAACTTGACTTGGTGTTAATCCATCAGTATTAAAAGCATAATCATAGTTTGAATATATTTCTTTTCTTAATTCTAAAAGTCTTTTTATTTCATCTAAAGGATTTTTATGCTTTAAGAGTGGCCTTGTTGAATCGGATTTTATTCTGTCATATATAGCTTCTGGTGAAGCATAAAGATTTATTATTATTCCATTATTTCTTAAAAATTTAATATTTGATGAATTAAGAACTACCCCCCCACCGCAAGATATCACAGAGCGGTGTTCTTGCTGTGATAAAGTCCTTATAATTTCTGATTCCGTCTGCCTAAACTCCTTTTCACCAAATTTTTTAAAAATCATCCTTATTGAAAGCCCTATTTTTTTCTCTATCAAAACATCAGTATCAAAAAATACTCTATGGAGTTTTTTTGAAAGAAGCTTTCCACTAATAGATTTTCCAACACCCATAAAACCTGTTAAAACTAAATTCATTATACTAGCTTTATCCTTTCTTTATAATCGCTTACTCTTTTCTTAATATCTTCAATAGAATCTTCACCAAATTTTTCTACTAAAGCCTTAGCAAGCTCTATGACAACTGAAGCCTCAGCAATAACACCCGCAGCAGGAACCGCACAAACATCACTTCTAACAGCTTCTGCTTTTGCCGACTCTTTTGTTTTTAAATTTACTGATTTAAGAGGATTTACAAGCGAAGGGATTGGTTTCATTGTACAAGTTATAATTATAGGTTCACCATTGCTCATTCCTCCTTCTATACCGCCAGCTCTATTAGTTTTTCTATAAAAACCTTTTGTTTTATCATAAAAAATCTCATCATGAGCTTTTGAGCCGAAAAGTTCTGCAAGTTTAACACCATACCCAAATTCAACAGCTTTAATAGCCTGAATAGAAATTAAGGCCTGAGCAAGACGACCGTCAAGTTTTAAATCATGATGAACATGACTTCCAAGACCAACTGGAACATTCTTAGCTACAACTATAACTTTACCGCCAAGCGTATCGCCATTTAAAGAGGCTACTTTTATCAACTTTTTCATTTTCTTATCAGCTTCAGCGTCTGGAGATCTCAGTTCAGAATTTTCAACATTATTCCAAAATTTTTCTTCCTCAACTGAAATATTTTCAACAACAACGCTTCCAATTTGCGAAGTATAAGACATAACACTTATACCAACAAGCTCTTTTAAGAGAGCTTTGCACACAGCTCCAACTGCCACTCTAGCTGCTGTTTCTCTAGCAGACGCTCTTTCAAGAATATCCCTAAAATCTTTTAAGCCATACTTCATAAGACCAGGCAGGTCAGCATGTCCTGGACGAGGACTCAAAAAAGAAATGTCGCTAGACTTATTTGAAAAAGGTGACATTATATCTGCCCAATTTTTAAAATCCTTATTAAAAATAAGCATAGCTATTGGAGAACCCAAAGACTTATGACAGCGCATGCCTGATAAAATTTTTACTTTATCAGTTTCTATACTCATCCTTCTTCCTCTGCCATAACCTTTTTGTCTTCTCGCAAGTTCTAAATTTATATTATCAATATCTATAATAAGTCCGGCAGGGATACCTTCAACAACTGCTATCAAAGCTTCTCCGTGAGATTCCCCAGCAGTAGTAAACCTGATCATAATTTTCTCCACAATACACAATAAATTGATAACTAATATTTAAGTTTATTAATTTATATGTTTATATATACTAACTATCAACATTATCAACATATTATAACATAAATATTTTCACTACAAAAGCTCTAACATGAACTTTAAATTGACTTTATTTTTTAAATACCCGTCTAAAAATATATCTCACATTTTTAAACTGAGATTTTACATCACAATCCTTTTTAATCTCATTAGAACTCATATACTTTTTTATATCTTGACTTCTAAGACACGCTTCTTCAAAAGATATCTTATTACTCCTTGCATCAAATGCTGCAGTCTGCGTCATTGCATAAGCGTTTTCTCTGGATACGCCTTTGCCTACCAAAGAGAGAAGCACAGTCCCAGAAAAAATAATATCTTTTGCTTTATCTATATTTGTCTGCATACTTTCAGGGTAAACATTGAGACCTGACAACAGCACCTGCATTTTAATAAGCATATAATGTAAAACTATTGAAGCATCTGGAATCATGATCCTTTCCGTGGAAGAATGACTTATGTCGCGCTCATGCCACAGGGCTATATTTTCCATAGCTGTGACAGCGTATCCTCTTAAAATACGAGCAAGCCCGCAAATATTTTCCGAAATTATAGGGTTTCTTTTGTGCGGCATAGCAGACGATCCTTTTTGTTCTTTCGTAAATGGCTCTTCAACTTCCGACACTTCTGTCCTTTGCAAATGTCTTATTTCTACAGCAATCCTTTCAAGACATGCACCGACATGGGCCAAAGTAGAAAAATAAATTGAATGTCTATCACGTGGAACAATTTGAGTAGAAATAGGCTCTGCTTTCAGTTCCATTTTTTTGCACACATACTTCTCAATGCTAGGATCCAAATGAGCCATAGTGCCTACTGCACCTGAAATTTTACCATAACTTACGGTCTCAAGAGCAAAATTCAGTCTACTTAAAGATCTCACAATTTCACTGTACCAACTAGCTATTTTTAATCCAAAAGTCATCGGTTCTGCATACACACCATGAGTTCTCCCTACTATAGGAGTCATTTTATACTTCTTTGCCAACTTTGCAATTATAGCAGATAATTTTTTAGTCTCTTCTATAAGAAGTTTTGTAGCTTGTCTAAATTGTGCACCTGCAGCTGTATCTAAAACATCGGAAGATGTCATGCCTAAATGCAGGAAACGTCCTTCATGGCCAACAGTCTCAACAACGCATGTAAGAAAAGCTATAACGTCATGCTTAACTGCGAGCTCTATTTCAGCTATTCTTTTAACATTTATTTTTGCTTTTTTCTTTATAACCTCCACAGCTTTTTTGGGAACTATACCTAGCTTTGACATAGCTTCCGCCGCAAAAATTTCAACTTCAAGCATTTTCTTAAATCTATTTTCATCTGACCAAATCATAGCCATTTCAGGTTTAGTATAACGAGAAATCATTTTTAGCCTCTTTTTTCTTCTATAACTCTTTTAATTGCCTGAGGATATACTTTATGTCCTATTTCTAAAACTTTTCTTGCCACATCTTCAGGAGTATCATCCTTGAAAATTTTCACTTCTTTCTGAAGAATTATTTTGCCAGCATCATATTCTTCATTTACAAAATGCACAGTTACTCCAGACTTTTTTTCCCCTGATTTTACAACAGCCTCGTGAACAAAGTGTCCATACATACCTTCACCCCCGAACTTTGGAAGAAGAGCAGGGTGAATATTTAAAATTCTTCCATTATAAACTTTCAATATTTCTTTATCTACCATTCTCATATAGCCAGCAAGACAGACTAAATCAATATTTGCAACTTGGAGTTCTGCAAGAATATTCTTGTTAAAAGATTCGTCATCTTTAAAACTCTTTCTTTCCATACAAACAGATTTTATATTTTCTCTTTTTGCTCTTTCCAAAACAAAGGCATTTGCATTGTTTGAAATAACCAAAATGACTTCAGCTAAACTTTTTAATATGCCAAACTTATACGCATCTACTATAGCCTGCATATTAGAGCCATTGCCAGAAGCTAAAATTGCAAGCCTAATCATATAATTTCAACACCTCTATTTCCTTTTTTAATATAACCTATGACTTTAGCACCCTTAAAAAACTTTTTAACTTGTAAAGCTACGTTAGGACGAACGATCAAAACCATTCCTATCCCCATATTAAGAGTTCTATAAATATCATTCTGTGGAACTTTTCCTTTTGTTTGAACAAGTTTAAAAATTTCAGGAACATCCCAAGACTTTTTTTCAATTACTACTCTAATATTTTTTTGAAGAACTCTTTCTATTTTATCATAAAAACTTCCGCCTGTAATATGGACTATGCCAACTATATTTTGTTTGTTTGAGTTAAACTTTGAAAGAGCTGCCAAAACTTCTTTGACATAAATTTTAGTCGGAGCAAGGAGCTGTTTTGAATATTTTTTAAGCTCCGCATTAGAAAAAACTTTTCTTATAAGAGAATATCCATTTGAATGCGGACCGCTTGAGGGAAGACCTATTACGACATCGTTATATTTTATTTTTTTACCGCTTATTTGTTTGCCATTTTCAATTATTCCCACTGAAAAACCAACCAAATCATATTCACCGTCTTTGTAGAAGCCAGGCATTTCCGCAGTTTCTCCACCTATGAGAGAAGAGGCTGATAGCTCACAGCCTTTAACTACGCCTTTTATAACTTGTTCGGCTTGATCTACGTCTAACTTCCCGCAAGCAAAATAATCCAAAAAGAAAAGAGGCTTAGCGCCTACGCATATCAAATCATTTACATTCATAGCTACTAAATCTATCCCTACTGTATCATGCTTATTAAGAAGAAATGCAACTTTTAACTTTGTTCCTACGCCATCAGTCGAACTTACAAGACTATATTTTGTTCCACTTATCGGAAAAAGTCCACCAAATCCTCCGATTTTAGACAGCCTCTTTTTTAACCTTTTTACAAGATCATTACCTGCATCAATGTTTACTCCCGCGCTCTTATATGTTATAGGCATTTGTATTTCTCTTTTTTATTAATTTATAGTTGAGGCTTCTCTTGTCAATAAATAAAGTAACCAAATATGCTGGTAACTATCAAAATATGGTTAATTGTAATATAAATATACAAAGTGGTAAAATGTTAAGGCGATAATATGCCTACAACAAACACTGCAAATACAAAATTACAGAAAACCCCTTGTGTTTTGGTTATATTTTTTTGTTATTTTATCATAGTCATTATATAAGCTGACATATTGTTTGACAAAAAAAACGTAAATTATGGATCCTTATAGATATCTCTAAATATTATAACAAACTAAAACATTTTAAACTTTCGTTTATTCGTTTATTATAATGCTTAGAGATATAATGTGCTACGTGTATGACTTTTCTTTTATAGCATAGAATGACTATAAACCTGACAAGTCATCGACTACTAGACAAAATAAAAACTTCATATGCTTTCAAATACTTTCAAAAATCTTATTTTTGACATTTACGTCTTAAAATATGACACAACTAAATGTCGGGTGGGAACAATGATAAATATTTCTCAAAACTCCTCCTTTTCTCTTATTACACAGTGAGACCCATAGCGATAGATTAGGTATAGATAGCCAATAACCATCCATTAAATAAACACACAACTACAACCGAAAACCCTGCAAACGAGTATCTATCTCGTACCTAGAGCTGAGCCCTAAGTCAGCTGATAAAACAGACAGATATATTAGAATACGCCTACCAAGAACTTTGCAGAGACAAATGATATACTGTATGTACAATTTGTCAAAAATTCAATTGAAGCTATAATTTTAATAACTTTTCAAAATATCCCGCTAAAAAAATATCATGTACATGTAGACTATATCTCTATATCTTTTTTTATCTCAACTAAAAATTTCACAATTTCTAAATCATGCCAAAAATTATTGGATACATTATTGTAATTACAGAAGGAACAATGACAAACGCCTTCTCATGTCTATGTAATAAAAAACACATCCCCTATCCAGCTATTGACAAAAAAATACAAAAACAAAACAGAAAAAAAGTGTTCATAATATAATAACATTTAATAATAAACGAAATTGAAAAAACAATGCCTTACTTCCTGCTTCCGGGCTTAACTGCGATAGTTCCCTCTTTACACATAGAACAACATTCTTCTTTATAGCTTTTTACTTCCAAACTTAAGAGAGAAAACTGCGGAACTCCAAAATCAACTTTTCCAGTACTTCTGTCAACAAGAGATGCAACCGCAACAACTTGCCCCCTATTTGTTTTCAGCGTTTCTATAACCTCTCTGGTTGAAAGCCCAGTAGTTATAACATCTTCCACCACTAAAACTTTTTCGTTATCGCTTAACGAAAAACCTCGTCGCAAAAGAACTTTACCATCAACTCTTTCAGTAAATACTGCTCTTACACTTAAAGCTTTAGCAATTTCCTGCCCGATAATAATACCGCCTATTGCAGGAGAAACAACAACATCAATTTTTATGTTGTTTTCTTTTACTTTTTTTGCAAGTTCTTTTCCAAGCCTTTCAGATTCTTTAGGATGTTGTAAAATCAAAGCCGACTGAAAATATGTATCCGAATGCAAACCGCTAGATAATTTAAAATGTCCATTTAAAAGAGCATTATTTTTTTTGAATAGTTTTCTTATATCTTTCTGTTCTTCCTGTAGCATTTTGCATCTCCTTTATTTCTCTGTTTCTCATGCTTCTTATGCCCAAAAATATCAACACGCAACCCATAATCACATTTATTGTACGTATAAAAGTGATTGGCAAAAATTTTCCTACAATTGTGCCTACCAAACAAACAAAAGTCATAAATATTGGAGTAGCAAGTAAAAATCCGAAAGCGAAAATACCTGTTTTTTTAAAATTCATATTTCGTTTGCTTATCTCAAGAGAAAAAATTCCAGTAATAAATAAAATTGTTATAGGGTTTGCAATATTTAACCCAAATAACCAAAAAAATAAATCACGTCCTTGAAATGAAGGCGAATCTACAGCATGTCCTGCCGTTATAAATAAAACACCAAATGTAACAAGAATTGCTCCAATGATAACATTAAAAATTCTCTGATAAGACTTTAACTTCTTTATAACGGCGGATATTGAAAAAATAGCCAGGCTTATATAAATAATGTCAGAAAGGGTTATTCCTATAATGCCCATAATCAATTTGCTTAAAGGTAAAGAGAGAGACAAACGAAAAATTAGTAGACAAATAGGCCCCATTCCACCAATCTCTAGCAAAAGCCCAGTTCTTAACCCATCAATAAACAACTTTTCTGATTCCCTTGATCTCAACATCATTGTATCAATGTCCTCTCATAAATATTCTTAGCAACTTCAATAGGATTTTGCGCTTCTAGTATAGCTCTTCCTATAACTATAAAATCAGCTCCTTCTTTTATTGCTATTTCAGGAGTAGCAACTCTTTTTTGATCATCATTTATTTTCGCCAGTCTTATGCCGGGAGTTATCACATTAAATTCTTTTCCACATTCTTTTTTGATTAAAGATATTTCCAACGGTGAAGATATTACACCATCTATGCCACATGCCTTTGTAAGCTTTGCTCTTCTTACGACTTCTTCAGGCATGGCAACCTGGCTTGTTAAAACAGTTACAGCCCATACTTTAGGCCTATTCTCAACAGAAGCAGCAGCTTTGAGCATTTCTTCTCCACCAATTGAATGAACTGTTAAACTAAAAACTCCCAACTCTTTTGCCAACTCTACAGAACGCTTCACTGTTGTGGGAATATCATGGAATTTTAAATCCAAAAAAACTTCTTTACCGTTGTCTTTTATCATTTTTATTATTTTTTTCCCCACATTCAGAAATAAAATATGACCGACTTTATAGATGTCTATGTATGATCCTGTTTCTTTTACAAGCTTCTCAGCTTTTTGAAAGTCATAAACATCCAAAGCTAATATTGTCTTTTTCATCATAGCCCCTTCTGACAAATATTTTTTACAATATTAACAGCACCTATTATCTCTTTTACAGATTTTATGTTTTTTTCTTTTAATATTTTTTCAATTTCATCAATAATTTTGATTAAATTTTCAGGAGACACCAAACTTGCGCTACCAACGCTTACAACCGTTGCGCCTGCAAGCATAAACTCAACCGCATCTTCGCCTGTCATTATTCCGCCACAACCTAAAATTGGTATCTTTATATCCTGATATGCATCATAAACGCATCGCACCGACATAGGTTTAATACAAGCACCCGATAAGCCACCTTTAACAGTAGAGAGTTTTGACTTAAAAGTTTTTAAGTCTATAGCCATAGCAGGGTAAGTGTTTGCTAAAGTTATACCATCCGCTCCAGCACTTTGAGCCATCACAGCAAGTTCGGAAATATCAGTAACCAGCGGAGACAGTTTTGCAATAATGGGAACATTTGAAACTTTCTTTACGCTTTTGACAACGTCTTGCATTAAAGGCAAATCATGGCATACTATTTTCTTTTTTAAATTTGGACAAGATAAGTTCAATTCTATTGCGGACACACCTGAATACAAGTTCAATATCTTTACAGTTTCAACATACTCGTTTACTGAACTTCCAGCAACACTTACTATGACAGGAGAACCTATTTTCAACAAATTACTAAGAGGCTCCTTAACAAAAGATTTAACTCCTATATTTTGCAGACCTATTGTATTTAACATTCCTGAAGTAACTTCAGCAATTCTTGGCTGCGCATTCCCAGAACGCGGCTCTAAAGTAATAGTTTTTGTTACAATCGCACCCAGCTTTTCCAAAGGTATTAAATCGACAACCTCATAACCATAGTAACCAAAAGTTCCCGATGCTGTAAACACAGGGTTCTTAAATTTAATCCCAACAAATTCTATACTTAAATCAGGTTTCATTTTGAATTATCAAATATTCTCTTTACTAAAGATTTTCTCGCATAAAAAGCTCTTGTATTTGAACCATGCCCCTTGCCTTTTGTTCTTGCCTGTATCCATTTTCCATCTTTGCCTGTTAAAGAATTAAACCCACTATTTTTAAGCTTGTTTCTTATAAAATCATAATCTTTTTTTATCTCTGCAATTAAATTACTATCATTTGTGAAGTCAAAACTTGTTACTTTCAACAATTCTGCATCTTCAGCATTTTTGCCATTCCACTTGACTGCGCAAAAAACTATTGACTTTAATTTTGACCAACAATGGCTATCATAAAACTCCATCTCTAAAAACTCTTTAGGGTTTATCATAGTTATTGCCATTGTCTCTTTTGGCACAAATTCGCCTTTACATTCACAAAAACTTACTGACTTCAGTTCAAAATTCAATCCGTTTGGAGCCTTTGAGATATTAATATCCAATCCTGCCAATTTTTCAAGAACTAAACCTTTCCAGCCTTTATTTTGTTTGCCTGTTTCAAGAGTCGTAACCTTGTGCTTCAGGGATAAATCTCTTAAATTTCGCCCAACGTATTTACGCAGATTAATTATTGCATTAGCTCTTGTGATTATCTTCATTTTTTTCTTTTATTTACTCTATATTTTTCACTTTTTCCAAGAAGATATTGTTGCCCAAAACTTTTATGACGCAAGCAATTTAAAGTCTTATCTTTATTATCTTCTGAAACTAACCCTTTATATTTTTTTACAGATAAATCTAAATATTTCTCTTCAGTATCAATCCCAATAAATTTTCTACCGTTTATAACAGCAGCTATTCCGGTTGTTGAACTACCCGCGAAAGGATCAAGCACAGTATATTCTTCACTTGTGCTTACCAAAATAATTCTCTTCAACAAGTCTAAAGGCTTTTGTGTCGGATGTTTGCCAAATAGTTTTTCAGAAGGCTTTGGAGTTCCAATTGACCACACGCTACGCATCTGCGTTCCGTCTTTTTTAAAAAAATCTTCCTCCCAATTTCCATTTTTCATTAAATTATAGTTAAAAATATGTTTGCCTTTCTTCTCTTTACGCGCCCATATTAATGTTTCGTGGCTTGCTGTAAAAAAACGACAGCTTAAATTTGGGGCAGCATTTGGCTTGAACCAAATTATATCATTTAAGAAATGGTATCCATTTATTTCAAGTGCTACTCCACACTGATAGATGGAATGATATGTTCCGCTTACCCAAATAGTTCCATTATCTTTTAGAACTCTTTTGCACTCTTTGAGCCACTCTATATGAAATTCTAAATTTTTAATAAAATCCTGCCCTATATCCCAATCACCTTTTTTAACGCTTACACGTTTTCCTGAACGACACGTGAAAGAGCCGTTTGACAAAAAATATGGAGGATCAGCAAATATCATATCTATAGAATTTTCGGAAAACCCTTGCAATACTTTTATACAATCGCCTTTGTACAAAACAAAATTATTGCTATGAAAATACTCTGTCATTATAATTCCACTTGCTCTATTTTAAACACAGGACCATCTTTACACGTCATCTTTATTTTACCATTCACTTTTAAAGCGCAACCTTGACAATTACCTAAACCACATGCCATTTTTTCCTCAAATGACCCAAAACCTTTTACATTTTTAAACTTGGCAACTTCTATAACTTTTTTTAACATTGGAACAGGGCCACAAACAAATATCATATCGTTAGATTTTAAATTCTTCTCTAACACATCCGTTATATAACCTTTATGTCCTTTTGAACCGTCTTCTGTTGAAACTTTTATTTTCCAACCTAGTTTTTCAAATTTATCAAGACACAACAAGTCCTTTGATGAGCGAACGCCATAATATAATATTCCTTTCTTGCCTAATTTCATGGCAAGAAAATACACCGAAGCAATCCCAGTACCACCAGCAACAATGACATGATTAAAAGTTTTACAAATTCCTAAATCATAGCCTTTTCCCAATGGCCCCAAAAGACGTATTTCGCCTGAGGAAATATCAGAAAGAATCGTTGTGCCTTTACCTACAACTTTATATAAAAAACTTAACGTATCTTTTTTTATATAGTGAACGCTTATTGGTCTGCGTAAAAAAACACCAGGAACTTCTATCATAAAAAATTGACCCGGGGAACAATGTTTTAAGCCACTGCCTGCTTTAACTTTTAATTCAAAATAGCCTCTACAAACTTCTTTATTTGAAACTATCTCGTAACTTTTATCAAATATTTTAGCTTTACACACTCTTAATCCTCATTATTATTTCTGCCAGACTATATTACCACCTACTATAGTCATAACAGCACCGCCTTTAAACCTTCTTCCTATAAAAGGTGAATTTTTACTTTTTGAAAATATGCTTTCTTTAGTAAAGTCATAATGATACTTAGTATCTATTATTGTTATATCAGCCACACTGCCTTCTTTGAGAGAACCTCTACCTTCAAGATTAAATATTTTTGCAGGATTTAAAGTCATCTTAGCAATAGCTTCAGAAAAACTTAAAACTCCATTATCCACAAGTTCGTTTAAAACCAAACTTAACATAGTTTCAAATCCTATAATACCAAAAGGTGCTAAATCAAACTCTCTGCTTTTTTCTTCCTGCGTATACGGAGCATGATCAGTAACTATGCAGTCTATCGTGCCATCCGCTAGCCCTCTTTTAATGGCTTCTACATCTCTCTTTTCTCTTAAAGGAGGATTTGTTTTAGTATTGGCATCATATACTTTAACAATATCGTCAGTAAGCGTAAAATAATGAGAGCAGGTTTCAGCAGTAACTTTTATACCTTTTTTTTTAGCTTGTCTTACTAAGTCAACAGAACCTTCAGTTGAAACATGGGCTATATGCAAATAACCACCAGTAAGCTCAGCAAGCATTATATCACGACTTATCATAACTTCTTCAGCCTGTCTTGGTATCCCCCTAAACCCCAATATCATCGAGTTTTTGCCTTCATTCATTGATCCATTTTTACTAAGTTCCCTATCCTCGCTATGGGAAATAACAGGAAGCTTAAACATCTTGGTATATTCCAAAGTTCTACGCATTATCTGAGAACTTCTTATAGGAAGACCATCATCGCTTACGGCAACAATGCCAGCTTTCTTTAAAACTCCAATTTCTGAAAGCTCATTCCCTAAAGAACCTTTTGTTGCGCATCCTATAGGAAAAACGTTTACAATGCCAGCTTTCTGAGCTTTGAAGATAATAAATTCAACAGTCAAAGCATTGTCTATGGGAGGCTTAGTATTAGGCATACATAAAACAGTAGTAATTCCTCCTTTTGCAGCTGCACGCGTGCCTGTATAAATTGTCTCTTTATCTTCTTGACCCGGCTCTCTCAAATGAGCATGGACATCTATTAATCCAGGAACTGCAATTTTACCACTTCCATCAATAATTTTACTCTTGCCGTATTTAGAAAACTTTGAAACTATTTTACCATTTTCAATTAAAATATCACTAACAAGATCTTTATTCTGCGACGGATCAACAATTCTTATATTTTTAATTTGATGACGCATTTTTCCTCTTTTTTAAAAGATATAAAACTGCCATCCTGACAGCTATGCCATTTGTTACTTCCTCGTTAATTACTGCATTTGGACTATCAGCTACTTCGGAAGAAATCTCTATACCTCTATTCATAGGACCAGGATGCATAATTAAAACTCCTGGTTTTGCTTTGTTAAGCCTTTCTTTTGTTAATTGGTATAATTCCACATACTCATGAACTGACGGAAACAAATTTTCTTGTTGGCGTTCAAGCTGTATTCTTAAGATATTTACCACATCAGCTTTTTTTACTGCCTCATCTAAATCATAATATATTTTTACACCCAAATCTTTTATATTTTCAGGGATTAAAGTTGGTGGTCCCGACACTGCAACTTCAGCTCCCATTTTAGTTAATGCCCAAATATTAGATTTTGCAACTCTTGAGTGAACAATATCGCCGACAAGGAGCACTTTTAACCCTTCAATTTTCTTCTTTTTATCATATATCGTATATAAATCAAGAAGTCCTTGTGTTGGGTGTTCGTGAAAACCATCACCTGCGTTTATTACTGAAGCATTAAGGTTTCTCGCCAAAATATTAGGAGCTCCAGCCAACGAATGTCTGATAATTATATAATCAGCTTTCATGGCTTCAAGCGTCTTGCCTGTATCTATTAGACTTTCTCCTTTAACTACACTTGAAGTATTAGTCACAATATTTACGACATCTGCAGAAAGCCTCTTGGCCGCAATTTCAAAAGAATTTCTTGTGCGAGTTGAAGGCTCATAAAAAAGCGTCACTACTGTTTTGCCAATCAAAGTTGGAACTTTTTTAACAGATCTAGTGAAAAGACTTTTAAGGGGCTTTACCGCGTTTAAAATTGTCTGTAAGTCTTTTTTATCCAAATACTCAAGACCAAGCAAGTCTTTGCAGTTAAGTGACACTTTGTTCCTTCCTTTCCTTATGCTTAATAATATAGCCTATCGCTTCTCTTTAAGATCGCATTCAACAAGGACGTTAACTTACAAAAACTTTATCTTCGCCGTTTACTTCCTTACAATCAACTTTTATGAATTTTTTTGTTTTGTATTTAACTCCAACATATTTAGCTTCTATAGGTAACTCCCTAAAACCTCTATCAACTAGAACCGCAAGCTGAATAGATTTTGGCCTGCCGAAATCTGTAAACACATCCAAAGCGGCCTTTACTGTTCTTCCAGTAAAAAGAACATCATCAATCAAAATTATATTTTTTCTGTTTAAATCAAATGGTATAACCGTATCTTTTATTATAGGCATACCAGATTCAAAGTCATCAAGATCATCCCTATGAAGTGTAATATCTAAAGTTCCAAACAAAATTTCAAACTCTTTTACACTAGAAAGCTTTGCAATTTCAGAAATGATTCTCTTTGCAAGAAACACTCCTTTGCTTTGTATGCCAACAATTGCAAAATCGCTTATATTTTGATTATCGGCAAAAATTTTTATAGAAATCATTCTTAGCGCATCTTGAAAGGCGTTAGAATCCAATATAATTTCTTCCATTTTATTTTTTTCTCAAACCTGATATATTTGTTATATATTTTTTAAAACCATCTTTTTGAAGTTTAATATCTTCTTTTACTACAAGTTCAGCAAGCTTTATTTTATAAGACTTTAGCTTTACTTTCAAGTCATCATTAGCTACTGCGATTATTTGAACAGCTAAAATCGCTGCATTTATAGCTCCCGCTTCACCTACTGCAACAGTAGCCACAGGTACCCCTTTAGGCATTTGCGATATTGACAGTAAAGCATCAAAACCTGCCAAATGCTTGCACTCTACAGGAACGCCTATTACAGGAAAAATAGTTTCTGAAGCTATAACCCCAGGAAGAGCCGCAGACATACCAGCCACTGCTATAAAAATTTTTGCACCAAAACTTTCAGCTCTACTTATGCACTGCTTTAAGTGCTCAGCTGTTCTATGGGCAGAAGCTATATTCACACTATAAAAAAGTTTAAATTCATCTAAAATTTTGATTGTTTCGCTAACTAAAGCCAAGTCAGATCCTGACCCTACAATAATTGCCACATCAGCTTTTGTTTTCATTTAAAACCTTCCTTGCAATATCTTTCCTATAATGGACACTTTCAAACTTTATCATAGAAACACTTGAGTAAACTTTATCTGTAGCACTTTTTATATCAGAAGCGATTGAAACAACATTCAACACTCTTCCACCAGAAGTAACAATCTTTTTACCTTCTAATTTCGTTCCTGCATGGAACACCATAGTATCTTTGTCTCTTATATTCTCAAGACCTCTTATTTCAAAACCTTTCTTAAAACTTCTTGGGTATCCTCTTGAAGCTAAAACTACACAAACTGAAAATATTTTTTTCCAATTTATTTTTAAATTTGCAAGATTTTTATCTAAAATTGCTTCACAAATATCAACAAAATCTGTATCAAGCAACGAAAGAACAGTCTGGGCTTCGGGATCGCCAAAACGACAGTTAAATTCTAAAACATAAGGACTAGATCCATCCATAATGATCCCAACATACAAAATGCCCTTATAGTCAAATTTTTCTGCTTTAATTCCATTGATAACTTTCCGGATTATAATATCTTCAACTTTCTTGTTTAATTTTTCTGTAGCTAATGGAGTCGGAGCATAAGCACCCATACCTCCAGTGTTTGAGCCTTTATCGTTATCGTTTACTCTTTTGTGATCTTGAGAAACAGGCATCACAGAATAAGTTTCACCATCAGTAAATACTAAATACGAGAATTCTGGTCCATCTATATATTCTTCTATAATTATATTGGTTCCTGCTTCTCCTAAGACTTTTTCCTCCATCATTTGCTTTACTACACTTACAACGCCTTCTCTGTCTCTACCGCTACAAATATAAACACCTTTGCCTGCGGCTAGACCATCAGCCTTAACTACAATTTTCTTATCAGCATTCAAGTTTACAAGGAATTTTAATACACTATCAACACTTGAAAAACTATTATACTGTACCGTAGGAATTCCGTATTTATACATAAACTCTTTCGAGTACATCTTACTTGACTCTAGTCTCGCAGCAATTTTAGAAGGTCCTATTATTCTTAAACCTCTTTCTTCAAAGTAATCTACTATACCCAATGACAAAGGCGCTTCTGGACCTACAAAAGTAAAATCTATATCGTTTGCCTTAACAAAGTCAGCGAGCCTGTTAAAATCATCCACGCTAATATCTACAATTTCAGCAACTTGAGATATTCCACCATTTCCAGGAGCACAATATACTTTTTCAATCTTAGAACTTTTTGCAAATTTCCAACATATAGCATGCTCCCTACCTCCAGACCCAACAACCAACACTTTCATTTAATCTCCCATTTATATAAAAATTTGATTTAGAAAGTATATTTTTCAAAAAAAACTTAACTATTTACTATTTATTTAATAAAAAGCTAAGGCAAAAAACAAATGTAAAATATAATTAAATATTAACTTTCAATTACTTGATTAACGATCTTGTTTGTTTTGTTTGAAAATAATGAACTCTATAACCCCAAAAGCGAATTAATTATGTACTTTCTTAACTTAAATATACATATCTGTAATATTCGCATAAATAATTTTCAGTTATCCATTTTTCTCCCTTTACCATGCAAAAAACTCTATTAGTGTCTTGCTCTTCAAGACTACTGCTCACTTGACAAATACAGCTTACGAAATAACACACATTTTATATCATGTAAAACTTTAAACCTAATTTGAGCTTAAAATGAGTTAAATAAATTTTACAAAAAAAATACATTTAATGGCAACAAATGACAATTATGCCCATATTATTTCCTTTAACTATTTAACTTTAAGTTATTAACTAGATACCCAAATGCTTATAAATAAGCCCTTGTATGCGTTTCGTAAAAATTATTTTTTACTTTTTTGTGTTTTATATAGAACACAAAAAAATCTTAACTAAAGTTTGCACTCAATTGCACCTTATTGCTCCATTGTCTATTGTCTATATTTATTTTATTAGAGAGAAGATTAAGTATTATTTTAGCTTTATTTGAAATAAAATTTTGCCATAACCATATAACAATAGTAGTTATTTTGACAGGAAAACATCAAAAACATAGGCATAGCATATGATGTGTAATTATGGTATAAATGTCTAAATACGAACCAAAAGCGAGAATATCTTCATCTCTTTTAATTTAGTAGTTTATAAATACCCTTATATCCTTTATCTTTTGGTACGCAAATGGGGGGGAAATATACAATTTAGAATTATTATAGGAAAAATACAGCGAATAGTTGACAGTAGTCATTAATATATAAAATATAATAAAATATAAATAAATTCTCTTTTGTTATTTTTGCCTAAAAATTTCAAATAAGTACCCAATTCAAAATAACAATACGTTCGCATAGTTTCATACACTCCCAAATTTCTTGAACAAAAATACTCCGCACTTACTTTGCTTAAAACATTGTCAAATTTCAAACTTTGCTTAAAGTTTTATCCATATTTTTCAAATCAGTATCGGCCACAATGTTGTTTCATAAATTATTTTTTTTGTATGTAGTGAGAGTTGGCTCGGCAAAATCATATTTTTATAAACATAAGCATGTTTTGATGTTTTGAAACATATTTGATGCTTTGAAACATATTTTTGATTATGGTTATTATGTACCACAAACTAGAACGCCTTGCCACATTTGTTATTGCTCTATCAAAACTGTCAACAGTGTTGCATAAAACTGGTTGGGATGTGGCAAAAAATCATAAAAATCCTTTTCACGATGTTTTTTTTACTTCACATAAATAAATATTGTTAGAATGTGCCCTTATAACATCAGCACCATAAACTTAATAAGACTTAATATTTTTAATTTTCATTACACCGAAATAAATTTGATTAAAGACTACTCTAGTTGTTCAGATATTCTGTGATTAATGTTTAAATTTAAATAATCAACAACAAAAGTGCATATGATGTTCCCTTTATAACCTGTCTAGAAACATAAAACAAATCTTTTTACCTAATTTCGCTCATATCACTTCCTACAACGTATTCTCAATTTATTGTCATTTTATTTAAAATATATTCAATAAAATTTAAACACTATGATGCGTAGCTAAAGAAAAATTCCAAGCAATCTTCTAACAACTATAAAGTTAATTATATATCATAAAACCATCAACTTAGTACTTTGAAGCTTAAAGATGTCTTTTATTATTTTTTAAAATGCTTTTATATTTAAACTTCAATTATAAATTTTGAAACAACAAGTTGGAATAATAAAAGCTAAAATATATGATAACTAGATGACTTTGAAAACACAAATGATAGTAAATCCGTTTCAAGTAAACAAAAAAACTTTCAGTTGCAATAACATGTAGTAAAACGATACATAACAACTGACTATGTTGTTATAAAACCTTGATAAATAAATCTAAGACACAGGTACAACAACAAAGTCAATAATCTTAAAGACACACCTCTAATTCAAATAACCTAAAAATTTATTATTTTACAAAATCAACGACATTTTGAAATATTATTTTTCCCCAACCATATTCACCATCAAAACTTTCTCTCGCAGGATGCTGAAGAGCAAATATATATCGTTCAGGATGAGGCATAAGACCAAAAACATTTCCTTTTGTGTTACAAATTCCTGCAATCTGCTCAACGGAATTGTTTGGAGCTAGAGGATATTCTGGAATTGTGCCATTTTTAGTTGAGTATCTAAATACAATCTGATTATTTTTATTTAACTCTTCCAAAAGTTTAAAATTTACGGGAATGAATTTTCCCTCACCATGTGCTACAGGCAAAGTTATTACATCAGGGAGATTTTTTGTCCAAATACAATTAGATTCGTTCTTAGCTTTTTTTTCTGTTTTTAAATAAACCCAACGGCATTCAAACTTATCCGAATCATTGTAAGAAATCGTTGAAATTTGCTCAAACAGTTTAGGATCAGGGAGCAAACCCATCTTAACCAAAACTTGAAAACCATTACATATGCCTATAACGGGCTTGCCACTTAGAGAAAATTTTTTTATCTTATCTCCAAGTTTATTTTTAATTTCATTAGCTAATACTTTTCCTGAAGCTATATCATCTCCATAAGAAAACCCTCCAGGGAAAGCCAAGATATCATATTCAAAAATTTTATTTTTATTTTCTATAAGAGAATTAACGTGTACTCGTTCAGCCACTGCTGAACACACCTCAAAAGCAGCTTGTGTTTCATAATCGCAATTTATACCAGCAGCTCTTAAAATTAATGCTTTTACTTTTTTCATACTTCACCCTATTACTTTATTCTATACTATTTTACAAGTTTATAGCATTTTGCCAAACCTTTAAAAGATTTCTTGATTTCTCTTTTATCTTTATTTTGTTTTTCAAACTTTCAAAAATTACATATTTATCCTCTCTTACACAGCCAACTTCAGCAAAAACACAACCCTTAAAAATCTCAATGAACTTAGATTCATTTTCAGGTATTACTTCAACTATAAATCTACCGTTCGACTCAGAAAAAAGTATTTCAGTAACACCTAATTTGCCTTTAGTTTTAATTGCATCTATATCAACTTCTACACCTTTATCCCCGGCAAAAGCCATTTCACTTATTGCAACTGCAAGACCACCTTCGGAGCAATCATGGCAACACTCTATCAAACCATTGCTTATAGCTTTATAAATTCTCTTCATTATTTCTTTCGATTCTTTTGGATACACAGTAGGAACAATTCCATCTTTAATATTTTTTATCTTTGCAAAAACGGAACCAGCAATCTCATTTCTCGTGACACCAAGAACAAATATTTTATTTCCATCATTTTTAAGCGACATTGTAACTGTATTTGCGACATTTTCTATAACACCCATCGCAGATATTAAAAGCACAGGAGGTATAGAATATTTTTTTCCGCCAATAGAATACTCGTTATGCAAACTGTCTTTGCCAGATATAAAAGGAACATCAAAGGCTTTTGACATATCGTAACAAGCAATTGCTGCCCTTACTAAACTCCCTAAAGTTTCAGGGTTGTTAGGATTTCCCCAGCAAAAATTGTCAAGAAGTGACATCTTTTCCAAATCTGCACCAACAGCCACGGCGTTTCTTAAAGACTCTTCTATAGCAGAAGCGGCCATTTTATATGTATTTATTTTCCCATAACTAGGATTTAATCCATTAGACAAAACAATTCCTTTTTTAGTTCCACTTATCGCTATATAAGGAAATATAACAGCCGCATCGCCAGGTCCCGAAACCTCTATATCTGCACCCTGCAAAGGCTTTACAATAGTTTGACCTTGTACTTCATGATCATATTGCCTTATAATACACTCTTTTGAACATACGTTTAAATCTGAAAGAGCAGATTTAAAAATTTTTGAAAGATCAGTTGAAGTCATTTTAATAAATTTTTGAATCTTTTCTTCTTTTACTTTGCAAACAGCGAATTTTTTAGGCTTTGGAATTCCATAATGTAAAAAAGACATATCCATATTCGCCACAACATAATTATTATATTTTAACATCAATTTTTTATCTTTTGTAAATTCTCCGATAAATACAGCTTCAACATTTTCTTTATTAAATAGTTCAACTATTCTTTTCTTATTTTTCTGCGGAACAGCAAGCACCATTCTTTCCTGAGCTTCAGAAATCCATATTTCCCAAGGCGCAAGTCCTTCATACTTTAAAGGCACTTTATCTAAATAAACAATAACACCTGTCTTTTCGCCGAGCTCACCTATAGCGCTGGATAGCCCACCAGCTCCACAATCGGTAACAGATCTATAAAGGTTCAAATCTCTAGCTTTGAGCATTGTATCTAAAACTTTCTTTTCAACTATTGGATTTCCTATCTGAACAGCGCTTATGTCAGACTCTTGATCAAGCTGTATGGAAGAAAACGTCGCTCCATGTATCCCATCTCTGCCTGTTTTTCCGCCAACAACTAAAATCAAATCGCCTGAATTAACTTTTTTATCAATTTTATTTTTAGGAATTATTCCCATAGTACCACAATAAACAAGCGGATTTGCCATATATCCATCATCAAAATAAACAGCTCCGTTTACAGTTGGTATCCCCATTCTATTGCCGTAATCCCTCACGCCTGCCACAACCCCTTTGGCTATTCTCTTTGGGTGATGCATGCCCTCAGGTACTTGAAAATTTTTTGTGTCAAGATTGCCAAAACAAAACACATCAGTATTCGCTAAAGGTTTAGCGCCAAGCCCAACTCCCAATATATCTCTTATAACACCGCCTATACCTGTGGCAGAACCTCCATATGGCTCAAGAGCCGACGGATGATTATGTGTCTCAACTTTAAAAGCTACTCCATTTTTAGCATCAAATTCTATTATACCAGCGTTGTCTTTAAATACCGATAGACACCACTTTTTGTTTAATTCCATAGTGGCTTTAAAAACAGTCTCTTTCAAAAGGTTATTATAAATTTTTTTTGTTTTTTTAAAATGTTTTTCTTCTGTATATTCTATTATCCCAGTAAGCGTTTTATGCTTACAATGTTCGCTCCATGTCTGTGCTATTGTCTCTATTTCCACATCTGTAGGGTTTCTCTTTAACTTTTTAAAATAAAACTGTATTGATTTCATCTCATCAATTGACAAAGAAAGAACATTTTTATCACTAAAATTTACCAATTCTTTATCAGACAAATTTAAAATTTCTATAGTTTTACAATTAGTGCAACTAATTTTATTTTTCATTTTACTTTATACTCTTGAATTAACGTGTTGGCTAATAACTTTATAGCTATTTTATTTAAAATGTCTCGAGATACGTTTCCATGTAAATAATATTTATGTCCTGTTTTAACTTTAACATCTTTAGTAATTCCCAAATCTTTTATAGCTTTTACAAGACTTTCAGAAACAGTATCTGTAACACATTTTTTATACAAAACTTCTATAATTGAATTTTTATATTTTTTATCTTCCACACCAGAAACAACTTTAAATCTTTCAGTTATTTTATCGCTAAGCAATTCTGAAGCTATCATTTTAACTTCACTCTTATTTATGCTTCCATCTATAATATAAAATGGAGAATAATCGATTTTTTTTAAACCTTTAATACCAATATCCAAAATATCGGACAACACATGCTCTCCACGAGAATCTTTAAACCCTTTCTTTGTAAAAATATCTACCTCAAACATTAAAAACCTCTCCAGTCAATTTTTCGTATACGGTAATATACTTATCAATAGTTTTTTCAACAACATCTTTTGGAAGAACGGGAGCAGGGGAAGACTTATCCCAATTTATACTCTCAAGATAATCTCTGATATACTGTTTATCAAGACTGCTTTGAGATTTACCTTCTTCATATTTGCTCATTTCCCAAAACCTTGAAGAATCTGGCGTAAAAATTTCATCTATCAGTATCAAATTATTATCGTAAAAACCAAACTCTAGCTTCGTATCTGCAACTATTATGTCCTTTGTTAAAGCATAATCACTAACTTTTTTATAAAGCTCCACTGAAGTTTTCTTTAAACTTTCTGCAACGTCTTTTCCAACTCTTTTTATAGTCTCTTCAAAAGAAATATTTTCATCATGCTTACCGTCCTTTTCCTTGCTTGACGGTGTAAAAATAGGCTCTGGCAGTTTAGAAGATTCTTTTAATCCTGGAATTAACTTTATTGCGCAAGCTGTTTGAAATTTTTGATATTCCTTCCAGCCCGAACCAACTAAATACCCTCTAACTATGCATTCAACGTCTAGTCTGTTGGCTTTTTTCACTATCATTGATCTATCACGAAGGTATTCATATTTCTTAAGTTCCGTAGGAAATGTATCAAAATCTCCTGTGATAATATGATTAGGAACTACCCCATAAACAAAATCAAACCAAAACATTGAAAACTTATGCAAAACCTTACCTTTATTTGGAATAAAAGTAGGAATTACATGGTCAAACGCAGAAATTCTATCAGAAGCCACTATAAGATAGCTCTGACCTAAGTCATAAACATTTCTAACCTTACCTTTATGCACTAAAGGAAGATTTATACCGCCTTCTTGATCGCTCATTTTTTTTGATTCCACTCTTATATTTTATATTCAAAATTATATAAATTTTATATATTAATCTTTCATTATTTTCTTTCTTTGTGAAGTTTAAAAAAACAACCAGTATAAACAAAGCTCCATAAACTTTAATTTAAAAAACCTTGGTGGTCTTGAGAAAAAATTTTATATCGATTGCCTATTATTACCTTTGAACTTCTTATTGCGTCAACAGTCCATTCTGTTAAAATTACATTTACTTTTGTAAAAAACAAATCATTTTTATGTACAGGAGGATTTTGTTTGCTTGCAGACTCAACTTCGTAATTCCACAGTTTTATGGAAGACGCCATTATCATTTTTACTTTGTTTGCCACCAACTGCTTTTTTCTAAAACTTTCATAATCTTTAGGATTCATCTGTATGGTGTTTAAAAATGCCGTATACTTAAACACATTAAAAAAATCGCCAGTTTTAAATTCCGCAGAGTTTTGTAAATCAGACTTCAATTCTTCATCTGTAACTATAATCCCATATTTTTTAGCCTCCTGGCAAAATAACTCAGTTTGTACTAATACCTGAATGACTCTAATCTTGACTTCATTTAACTCTTTTTCATCCAAAAATTTATTTGTAGTATGTTGATAGCTTTTTACTGAACTTTTATAAATTGAGTGAAATAAACTCATCTGTATTTTGGTTCCATTTATTTTAACAACAAAGTCTGAAGATTTATTAAATAAGTATGATCCTGTTTCAAAAAATATTCCACATAAAAAAGTTACTATAGTTACAATAAAAATCACACGCATGTGTCTTCTAAAAAAACTCATCATTTCATTTCTGTCCCATTGATTTTTTTTCTTTTCATGAAATACATCTGCAGAAAAAAAATTTTATGTTCCCTACAATTATAATAATATCCCAACTACGACTTCACTGGTCTAGTTAATATTTTATATTATAAATTTATAAATATTAATAATATTACCTCACCTCCAGCTGTTTCAGCAATTTTGTCTATTATTATCCGCAAAAAGCATAAGGAGCCATATTTCTTACCAGTCTCTTTAAGAAATATTTATAATAGTCTCAATAGTCTCATTACAACTATTATACTTAATTTATAACTTATCCTTAATCAATAAAATTAAAATTTGAATTTTGAAAACTGAAATAATAATGATACAAAACTATTCTTTTCATTTTCAACATCTTTTTTGGTTGAAAGGAATTCACTTAAAAAGATTCACTTGACTTGAATTTAAAAACTATAAATCTATGATAGTATTTTAAATTTGCAATGTCTTTAAATATAACTACGATAATACATCTATAAAATTTATATAAAATACAAACGCAATTTTTAATAATTTGGTAAAATATTATATTTATATAATATTTAATTATTTATTATTTAATGATTAATAATATTAATGAAATTATTAAAAATTAAAAAACTAATGAAACGAGAGATTCTTTAAGTAATTATTAAGTATATAAAGTACATAATAAGTATAATTAAGTATAATTAAGTATAATTATGAATATGTCCAAAAAGTTTAATTTTGAAAAGTATATCGATTGCGTAGTTAAAATAATTCCGCTAAATGTAACAATACTTGTAACAATGAGTCTCTATAGAATATTTTTCTTTTTTTACTTCAAAAGTATTCCGTTACTTGGTCATTTTAGAGACATATTTAAAGCATTTGTTCTAGGTTTGCGTTTTGATTTATCAACTTTAGCATATATAAATTCTTTTATAATTTTTATTTTTACGATTTTTTTATTAATAAAAAACCTAAGGTTATTCAAAAAAACAATATCTATTATAAAACTTTGGTATTGCCTTGCTTTCATAGTAGTAGTTTTAGCTACTGCCGTTGACTTTTGTTTTTATATTTGTTTTGGAGAACATGTAAATATACTATTGTTTGATTTTTTTAATGATGACGCTTTTGCTTTAATAAAAACAATTATCTCTGATTGGCGTTTTTATATAGTTTTGTCTGCATTGATTTTAATCGGATTTATAATATGCAAAATTGTTTCTATAAGCACAAAAAAGCTTCTTGATACACAACACCGTTTTACTATTATAAACTCTTCTTATTGGAGTGTTTTTGTTAAAATATTTACTGTTCTTTTAATACTGTTTATAACGTTTTTATTTGCAAGAGGTACAGTTTCAATGTTTCCTTTAGGAAAGTTCTATGCACAAATATCTACAAACTCATTCATAAACAATATAGCATTAACGGCAGTACACTCTATTGTAGACGCAATTCAAGCAAAAACTGAACAAAGCAAAGATAAAAATATTTCAAAAAAACTTGGTTTAGACGAAAAAAATATTGATTTATCAATATTTAATAAAATATCAATTAAAAATACTGAAGCCGAAAAGATAAGGCCAAACGTGATCTTTATAGTTTTAGAAGGTTTTGGCGAACTTCCAATTTTATATAATAGCGAAAAGTTTAATGTACTTGGAGATCTGAAGAAGCATTTTGACGAAGATTTAGTTTTGTATAATTTTTTACCAGCAGGCCTAATAACAATACATTGCTTAGAATCAACAATTCTTAACATGCCCCAAAGGCCTTTTTCTATCCAAGTAACACAAAGTCATAAAGCGTACAAGCATTTTTCAAGCTCTTTAATTTTGCCTTATAAAAAATCCGGTTATGTTACAAAAGCTGTTTATGGAGGAAGTCTCGCTTGGCGGGGGATTGAAGGTTTTTTAAAAGCACAAGGATTTGAAGAAATACATGGAGAAAGTTCTATAAAAAATGAACATCGCCACGAGTGGGGTATTAATGACGCTCAGTTTTTTAAAATTGTTTTAAGAGAGTTGAAAAATAACAGCAAACCTCAATTTATTTACGCAATGTCCACAGCAACACATCCTCCTTACAAAATACCTCCATACTATAAACCTTTAAAACTTGAAATTCCTAAAGAACTTGAACGTATAATGCCGGGAGAATTAAATCTTAAAAAAATTTTTGAAACTTATCAATTTGCCAATAGGGAAGCCTCTAAATTTTTGGATATTATAAAAAATTCCAAATTTAAAGATAATACTATAGTTGTTATAACAGGAGACCATAATCTTAGAGAAATTAAAACTTTTGTTCCTGAAGACCTGTTTAAAAAATACGCGGTTCCAATGTATTTATATATACCCGAAAAGTTGAAAAAAAAAATTGATACAAATATCACAGCGTGCCATATTGATATAGCGCCGACTCTTTACGATTTGTCACTTTCGCAAGCAAAATATATAGCTGCAGGAGAAAGCATATTGGATCAAGATAAAAAAAACCATATAGCGTTTAATAGCAACGGTTTCATATTATCAAAAAATAAAGCCGTCTCATTTAACATAGAAAATGGAAAAATTTTATACTTTAATTTTGACACAAAATCTAAAATACTTTCTATAATGAAGCCAACTAACGAACATAATTTTATGCTAGAATACTACAAAAAAATTATATTGACTTCAGATATGTATATAAATCAAAAATAATAGATATAAAATGCATACAATATTTTTTGTATTGTTTTTGATCGTTCTTGCAAAAACTTATATCCTTGCAGTTTTATAGCAAAATTGGATAACAAAAACATAGCAAAAGAGAAGCATAGAGCGATATAAAGCACATTGTGAAGCACAGATACGAGGGGAAGAAATTCCAAGCCTTTGTTGAAGCAGTAAAAAGGTAGGAGATAAAGCCCTCTCCAACACATGAAAAAACACATTAGACGAAGTCGTAAAAGCAAACAAATACAACAAACAAAATACAAACAAGTCGCAAGGTTTTACAATTCAAATATTTTATCTTTAAACACAAAATATGTTTCCAAGGTAACGCGCAGTAGGCAAAATTTTTAAATCTACAAAACAAGAATTCCTTAAAATTAACGAAGCCGAACAAAAAGTAAAAAAATCTATTAAAACTTCTTCTAACTTACTACTACGAAAATAACTACTTACGATTTTATAGAATCAAATACAAAAAAACAGTATTGCTTATAATTCTATTTCCATTGACACTTGTAGAGTTGGTTTACTTATGCTTGCTGTTTTAAGTTTCATAAAAGTTTCAGACGCAAATTTGACTACAATATAACCTTTTAGCTTTTACAGTTGCTATATATATTTCTATCCTTTGCAATTTCCTGAATTCTAATAAATTATTATCGCAGATCAATCTTTTATTTTATCAACAGTCAGAACCACTGAACTTACAAAACAAAATACTCCTGAAGTTGTGATAATTGTTAAAAATGTTTCCATAGCAACAGGGCTTCCAACACTTAAAGTTATTCAATAAAAAATGACAAAGGACTCAACGTTTTGCCACAGGAAGAGATCCCTCAATACTCTTACATTATTCTAACCAAAGGCCACGCCCCATTTTATAATCTAGAAAAATTATAAAATGAGCTCGAAAAGCAGATTATTGCTCACGAAATGACACATATAGTAGGCATAAGTTTGCATCTGTCGTTGAAAAGCATTGCTATATACGACACTTAATATAAACATCGAAAAATTCTAAAAACAATAACGCAGTACATGCATTTCTATTCGTTTTGGATATATTCTTTATGTGTATAAAATTTATTATATAGCTCTACTAATAAAATTAGCAATACCAAGAACAAAAGAGTATCAAGCTGGCACTGCAACAGGCTTGATAACTAAAAACTTTCAAGGGAAAAAGGGGCATTACAAAAATCTAAACATTCAACAGTTAAAAATCTAAACGATAAACAAACAATGTCACCGCTTTGTATTGCAAACCTTTCAACTAAAAACAAAATTCATTTTTTACAAAAATTTCAAGAATTTTTATAACACGCCAACCTATTAAAATTGCAAACTATGGATGATGGGTTTGGGGAAAATATAAAAATTTATAAAGCGAACATGTGGGAGATAGTCAATAAAAAAATATAAATTTAAAATTTGGACCACAAACTCAGGGTGCTTGTTTTAATTTTTTACACGCTTATATATGTCAAAACTCTTTTTATATATTGCCAAAAGACATGCTTTTTTCTAACATTATGCAACAACTTTTATCTTTACCTTCCTTGTATTTTCAAAAGCTTTATTTTCTACTAACATTTTATTTTTAAAATAGTGTTCCCATTTAATTTTGTTTTATAGATTGATTGATTATTGTCATCTTTATAAATAGATAACTTTTTATCATTAAATTCTACAGCTGATAACTTTCATACACTAATCTATCACTTTTTAAAGTATAGAAACGCTATATCACCGCTTCAGTAAAAAGTACCAACGATTTAATAAGTAACTTATAAACGTTACTCCATAAAAACAATAAAGAATAAATTGTTTTATTTATAATTTACTCTTTTCTAAAACAAATTCAAAGCTTTATGTATAAACTCATCAATATTTAAAAAAATATTTAATTATTTCTACTTCTTTTGTACTAACTTAGATCACATCTATTAATTCTAATCTTGTTTTTCACAGTGTACCATTATTTTTATGTTAAATTTAGAATAAAAGAACAACAAACAAAATTGTTAAAAATTAATTTTTCTATTCACATCCTCTCTTTAATTAACCCAAAAAACCTAACAATATCACCTCTCAATTTACCAAAACCTACTTTTTTCTTTGCGCTTACCGTAAACACTAAAGATTTATCTATTTCAAAATATTGTGACACTTTAGTTTCAACTTTATATTCAGTTATACTGTCTGGTAATTTATCAAACTTATTTACAATAATTTTAAATGGAATATTATGCTCTTTAAGCCAACAAACCATATCAAAATCTAACTTTGTAGGGCCTACAAAAGCATCTATTGTTATATAAACAATTTTTTTGTTTTTTCTTTGAACTATACATTCTTCTATCATTTTATTCCAAAGTTCTTTTTCTTTAAAACTTACCCTTGCAAAGCCATAACCTGGCAAATCTATCATCCATTTTTTTATAACGACACTATAAACGTTTATACTTCTTGTTCTACCTGGAGTTTTTGAAATTTTCGCCAAATTCTTCTGATGGCACAAAGCATTTATAACACTGCTTTTGCCTACATTAGACCTACCGGATAAAACAACCTCAGCCATACTTTGAGGAAGTAACTTTACATTTGACTCTGCCCTAAAAAATACCGTCTTTTCAAACATCTCTATTTCTCATTATAGAAAGGAGCTTTAATATTTCAAGATAAAGCCATACGAGCGTTATCATTAAAGCAAAAGAGCTATACCATTCCATATATTTAGGTACTCCACGCTGAGCACCTCGTTCAATTAAATCAAAATCTATAATAAAGTTTAAAGAGGCGATAGCAACTATTATAAGACTAATTGCTATGCCAAGCCCTGAAGAGGCTGACAAAAAATTAAACTTTCTTGCACCAAAAAAACCTATCAATAAATCAATTAAATACGCAAGAGTTATAGCAAATGTTGAAAATATAACGACTTTTTTAAACCTTGGCGTAGCTGCGAGTATACCTGTTTTATAAGCCGCAAGCATACAAAAGAGAACGCACATCGTCAATAGCACGGCATTTACGACAATCCCTGGGTATGATTTTTCAAAATAAATAGAAATGACTCCCAAAACAAGACCTTCACAAACAGCATAAATAGGTGATAAAATCGGTGACAAATTCATCTTAAAAGATGATACTATAGCCAAGACAAAGCATCCTAACAATATAGGCAATGTCAACGGCATTATAAAACTCGGATGAGTCCAAGAATAAAGTGCACTAGTTGCAAGCAAAACCCATAAAATTATACTTTTGTTTATTGTGCCAAAAACTGTCATAGCCTCTGTGCTTCTAACGTGTGTTTGAAAAACGCTGTCTTTTAAAAACGGATTACCCATAATTATCCTCCATTAATTTTATCGTAAGCTAATCTTATAATTTTTTTTTGATTACCAAAAAAAAGAAATTCTTGGGCTTTTTTTATATTCATCCATTCTATTTTTGATATTTCATTTTTATCAAAATCTAAAGCATCTTCCAAAGCCAAAACAAGAAAATAAATTGAATGTTTTTCAACTAAAAGATCTTTTGCTTCATCTAATGTACCTCTAATTAAATAAATATCTTCTTGTCTAAAATTTTCAACAAATTTTACACTTTTTATTCCTGTTTCTTCAAAAATTTCTCGTTTAGCGGTTTCAATTTCACTTTCCCCGTCTTCAATATGACCTTTTGGAAAACCCCATCTATCACTTCTTTTGGAATTAACAAGCAGAAAAATGGGCACGTTGCCTTGCGTCATCTTATAAACTACGGCCCCACAGGAAATTTCTTTAAGCATTTATGCCTCTTGTTTCATAAAACAAATCAATCTCCTTTAAAATTGACTTACTATCTTCTAATTTTAAAACTTTATCAGCTATAGTTTTGCAATCCACAAATGATATACTTCTTACTATTTTTTTAATTGGCGCAATTTGCGAAGGAGATACGCTAAACTCATCAAGACCCATACCTAAAATAATAGGCATATACTTTGGCTCTCCAGCCATTTCTCCACACATGGCAACTTTTATTCCAGCTTTATACGCTTCATCAATAATGCGTTTTATAAATCTTAAAATTGCTGGATGCATAGGATCGTATAAATAGGCGACATTTTCGTTAACCCTATCTACGGCTAGCGTATATTGTATCAAATCATTAGTTCCTATTGATACAAAATCTACTTCTTTTACAATAGAATCAATTACGGCTACAGCTGACGGCACTTCTATCATAACGCCAACTTCCATATTTTCATCAAACTTTATATTTTCTTTTCTTAAATCTTTTTTCACTTCGCTAAGAATAGCATTTGCGGCCCTTACTTCAGCAAGACCTGAAATCATTGGATACATCAACTTTACTTTTCCTAAAACAGAAAGCCTTAAGATAGCCCTCAACTGACTTATAAATATCTCAGGATATTTAAGGCACAATCTTATAGATCTTAACCCCAAAAACGGATTAGATTCAAAGTTTAGGTTTAGTAATCTCATTTTAGTAAGTTTATCACCTCCCAAATCAAACGTTCTTATTGTAATGACATGAGGCGATACTTGCTGTACTACTTTAGAATATGTGTCAAAATGCTCCTGTTCCGTAGGAATAGAATCACGATTAAAATATATTGTTTCCGTTCTGTAGAGCCCTATACCCACTGCGCCTTTATTCAAAACAAGCGATACTTCATCCAAATGGTCAATATTGGCAAAAATAAAAATTTTGTGCTTATCTATAGTTTCGGATGTTAAATTTTTAAACTTTTCTAATTCTACTATTTTTGACAGTTGCAAATCATATTTATTTTTGTAGTATAGTAAAACTTTGGAAGAAGGACTTAATATAACTTCACCTTTATCGCCATCAATTATTATTGTTTCGCCAGCTTTAACAAGCGAAGAGATATTTTTAAGTCCTACCACAGCAGGTATAGCAAGCCCTTGCGCGATAATCGCTGTATGAGAAGTCTTTCCACCAATATCCGTAGCAAACCCCGCAATCTTTTTTCCTCTAACAGACACTGTATCAGCCGGTGTTAAATTGTTTGCAATAACAATAGATTTTTCATCTATTTCTGTGAGGCTTTTTCCTTTGTTGCCAAAAAGATTTGCAAGAATCTTTTTGGCAACATTTTGAATATCAATTTTTCTTTCTTTGAAAAAACTATCACTTATACCATCAAAAGAGCGAATAATCTTATCAAAAACTTTAAAAAGGGCATATTCTGTATTGACCCCATCTAAAATAAGTTTATATACATCCTTTTTTAACGCAGGATCGTCTAAAATCAAAAGATGAACGGTTGCTATATGAGCATAGTTTTCACCAAGAATATCATTAATTTTGTTATACATAACCATGAATTCGTTTCTAGTTTTTTCTATAGCGTCATCAAATCGTTTTCTTTCAACTTCTCTAAAAGACTTTGAAATTTCTTTACGAATTAAACAAAATTCTTCTTTTAAAAGAAAAACTTTCCCTATGGCAATTCCTGGAGATGCAGCAATACCTTCTAAAACTATATCTCTTATATCTCTATTAACAAACATTAACACACTCCTTCCTATTCACCAAATTTCGAATCAAATAAGTTTTCTATGGCAACAATAGCCTCATATTCATCAGAACCATACGCGATGAATTTTAGTTTGCTTCCATAAGCAGCTGCTAATGCCATAACACCTATTACACTTTTAGCATCAACCTCAAAATCATCTTTTAAAATTTTAATAATTGATTGATATTTACTTAGAGTTTGTACAAGAGTTGCAGCAGGTCTTGCGTGTAACCCAGTTTTATTTAAAACAACTATAATTTTTTCTTTCACTTTTACGCACCTAAACAAGATATTATTTATACATATAATTAAAACAGAAAGCATAAAAAAATAATAGACCAAACTCACTTGTAGTAAAAAAACAAAAAAAACACTATTATTATGACATACAAATAAATTAATATAACCTTGCAAGATAAAAGGAACACTCCGAACAAATACCAATTTCTATGCGTCAAACTTTAACATCTTTAATAATGCCAAATGTCGACTTTCGCTCATTGTATAAATAAATAGAAGAAATAGTTAAAAGTATGCCCAAGTCACCACAACTTTAAACTCTACGGAATACATGGTGGGCGTGCTCAATTTAGATAAATACCTCTATTTGAAAAACATCTATAATAACAACCGTTCATGTAGGAATAACTTTTATCAAAAATATTTTCTGATATAATCCAAATCCTATAAAAACCTATTAATCATAGCGTTTAAAACTAAATAAACTCAATATATAGATAATAAATCATAAACTTCTCCGTTTATTATATCTCCATGCTGCCAATGTTCATATACAAAACAAAAAAATAACCATAATTTCATTAAATAACTGTCATATCTTTTTCACACATATCAACACTTTTTAGAAGCTTAGAAACGAAGAATCATCTTAACTTTTTGATGTATAATATAAATATGCATTTGGAACAAAAATAAATATCTAAATTTTATTTGAACTATTCTTTATTTCATACTTAACGTCATAACCATTCAAAGTAGTAAATTTTTTTATAATTAAACGTACTTATCGTCAATTTTTTCATGTCTCCTACAAAATGTAAACCTTGACTTTTAAAAATTTTCTATTACACTTTTATCTCTGTACTTTATTTAAAATTTATATATCCTACAAAAAAAATAGTCTTTTTTGTAGCAATTAAGCATACATTTTTACATCACGTTATTTGAAAATAATTCTATAATAGAGACGTTATTTTATATTCGCGTCACATACATACATATAAATACTTATCAAAATTCATATCTTCTACTCCTATTAAATCGCTATGTGTAAAAAGTATTATGAACTTATGAATCATCGTTATTTATAAAAATCATTTCCTAAAAATATCTTTAAGTTTTTATGATAATATGAATAAAAATTTATATCTTCAATGCCAAAGTAGCAAGCAATTGTGATAAAACTTAAAAAACATTCCATTCAAAAATTGACTTGTCGTTTGAAAACAACGTGTAGATATTTTACATCTTATTGTTCAGTCCAAATATTTTTATGAGATTTGGTTTAAAATTAAGTCAAAGTGTTTCAATACGATCTTCTAAGTCTAGTGTAATACTTTATCATAAAACTCATCTGTCTTTAAAGCGTCACAACAGTGTTTCTTAAATATCTTTATTATTCACACATAATATTTATCCACCAACTGTTTTTGTCTGGTATAAACACATTTCACAAATATTTAAAAATTTGATTTTAAACCTCTATCAAATATATACACAACACCTGATGGTTAAATAGCTAGAAACATATTTTTTCTTTATCGCACACTCTCAAAACCTCCCCATTAAATAATAAAACTATCACATTTTTAAGTTCTCTAAGAAAATCTCATAACATCAGACTTTTAAAGCTTGATAAATATCCCATGCACACTATTTTATCATTCAACTAATATATAATCTCTAACTATTATAACCGAAACTATAAAGATATTATGGCCTTCCCTATAATATCTTTTTATATTTACTATATTTTTTGTCAATTAATCAATATTCTATCTATCAGTAAACTCAAGTAAGCTAATACAAATTACAAGTGTGACAAAATCAAATAGAGATCAAACTGTTTACAAAGTAATAAACAAGTAACATCTACAAACTCAGAAGTTAGACTACAATGAGCATTTCTCTTTGCCACAGTAATTTTATATCATCTCTACCCGCACCACATAAGCTTCAGATATTAATTTTTCCATTATTACAGCCCCTTAGAATATCTCTATGGCTAAGCTTCACTTTGTATTTTTTGCTTTTCAAAAAACCAGCTAACTTTTCAGCCGTAAAAACAGATCTGTGACATCCCCCAGTACATCCTAGTGCAATAGTTAAGTAACTTTTCCCTTCATTTATATAATGTGGGAGAGTGTTTTTAATAAGTTTTGAAAATTCTTTAAAAAATATCTTAAATTCCTTATGTTTTTCTATATATCAGTAAACTCAAGTAAGCTAATATAAGTTACACATGCTTTGCTTATAACATAGCATTCATATATAGCATATAATATTCTTTCCATTATCAGAAAGTTTACCACGAAATAACTTTAAATTTTAAATCTATAACTTTCAAACATGTGCAAATGGACAGAGGGTAAGAGATATAGACATTACAAAAACACATCTAAAAGCATATCAACAGAAGCCAAAACATTATCTTTATCACTTACATCTCTTAGAAAAAATAAAATACATAAACACATCTGCTTTAAACCAGCGTTTAATCCAAGTGTGACAAAATCAAATAGAGATCAAACTGTTTACAAAGTAATAAACAAGTAGCATCTACAAACTCAGAAGTTAGACTGCAATGAACATTTCTCTTTGCCACAGTAATTTTATATCATCTCCACCCACACCACATAAGCTTCAGATATTAATTTTTCCATTATTGCAGCCCCTTAGAATATCTCTATGGCTAAGCTTCACTTTATATTTTCTGCTTTTCAAAAAACCAGCTAACTTTTCAGCCGTAAAAACAGATCTGTGACATCCCCCAGTACACCCTATTGCAATAGTTAAGTAACTTTTCCCTTCATTTATATAATGTGGAAGAGTGTTTTTAATAAGTTTTGAAAATTCTTTAAAAAATATCTTAAATTCCTTATGTTTTTCTATATATCTTTGAACAGATTTATCACGACCTGTTTTATACTTTAATTCATGGACATAATTAGGATTTGTTATAAAACGCACATCATAAACTATATCTGCATCATTTGGAATGCCATATTTATAACCAAAAGATACGACTGAAATGTTTAAATATCGTTTTTCAAGTTGCTGAATATCGACAAGAACTGAAATTGTTTTTTTCAACTCTCCTATTGTAAGATTTGAAGTGTCAATAACTTCATCAGCAACGCAAAAAATATTATCTAATGCTTTTCTTTCTTGTTTTATTCCTTCAGAAACCGATTTACCACTAGGATGATGGTGGCGAGTTTCAGAATAACGTCTTAAAATAATATCATCCGAAGCTGTAAAAAAAATAACTTTATAACTGATTTTTTTGCTCTTTAAAATTACAAGAAAATTTTTAAATTCGGAAAAATATTCTTCGTTTCGAGAATCTACACCTATCGCGATATTTTTATATTTTTTAGAATCCTTTGCACATATGTCTATAAAATCAGTAATCATCTTAGTAGGCAAATTATCAACACAAACAAAACCAAAATCTTCAAAAATTTTGAGCGCTTGACTTTTACCAGCACCAGACATGCCTGAAATTATATATAATTTAATCATAGGCTATTAATTGGCTTAGTTCTTGACGCAACTTAGAATCTAAATGTTACTTTTGAGCGATAAAATCACGCTTGTTTTTTTAGCTTTTGACTTAAACTTGCATCCTCAATAAGAGTAGCAATATTTCTGCCAAGGGCAAGATAAGTTGTGATCTCAGGGGGAACGTCAACACCTAAATATTCTACACAATAATTGTCAATACTGGCCCTTATCATACCTTTTAAACCGATTTCACTCTTCAAATTTTATAACTAACGCAACTTTTTGGATTCATATAAATATTCCCCATACCAAAAAGCTCTTTAATATCTATAATTCCCATACCTATTACTTCTAAATATTTTGTAATATCGAATTCACTCCCTGTTAAATTTTTCAGCTTGCAATTTAAATTTGAAAATTCCACCTTTTCCTTTAATAAGAATATCCACTCCCATAGTAATCAATAAGCATCCTCTTGTTGTATAAGTTTTACTACTTCTTGTATGGTTTTAGCTTCTTTTATGGCTTGTCTTAAAAACTTATCTTTAAACAATCTTGAAATTCTTGACAAAGCTTTTAAATACTGCCCAGCAACTTCAATAGATCCGACTAAAAGGAAAATTATATAAACAGATTCACCATCAAGAGAGTTAAACTCTATGCCTTTACGAGAAATACCAAGAACTCCAATTAGTTCCTGCAAAAAATCAACCTTACCATGAGGAAGCGCAACGCCCTGGCCGATTCCTGTTGAACCAAGTCTTTCCCTTTCCAAAATAATATTTATTATATCATCGCTGTTTTTAATCTTTTTAGTATTTTTTAAAATTTCAACCAATTCTACAATCGCAGACTTCTTGTCTGTTGCTTTTAGGTCGATAATTATTGTGTCCTGACTTAAAAAATCCATAATTTTCATTTATTTTCTCCTATTTTAATTTCACTGACCTCTAAAAGAATTACATATTCATTATCATTACGATAATAACACTCACTTTCGTTTAGTATAGTCATTTAAAGTCATATATACTTTCTTTACAACCTAAATCGTCCATCTCGTTAACTGTCTCTTCAACCGTAACAGGTTATAAATTAAAACGTTTTATTTCTGAAATTTCTGTTCTTGGATTTTTCAATATTATCATAAAGAAAAACTTCTTCAATATTGCATTTTTTATCTTTTAAAGTTATTAGTTTGTTTTTTTTTTGAATTTTTTGAGATTGAGATATTTTTTTTGTTTTTTTGAGTTGTTTTTCAAATTTATCTGAAGCAAAGTCTATTGAAGCGTATAAGTCTGTTGATTCCTCTTTTGACCTGAAAAAAAATTTTCCAGAGTTGAAAATTATTTCAGCTATTTGTCTATTTTTTTCAATCGAAAAAATAACATGGACAAAAACATCACTCGTATTAAAAAATTTTTCATATTTTATAATTTTTTTTCGCACATAAGAATTTATAGAATCTGTCAGTTTAAGATGTCTTGCCGTTATATTAATCTGCATTCTTTTCTCCTTTATGACACTGACACTCTTTAAAGTATACAAAAACTTATGTGCGTTTATTAAACCATCAAAAAAAATCATAAACAAATTCAACAAATTCTATTTATCTACATCTTGAAATTATCACCAAGATATATTTTCTTTGCCTTAGGATTCTCTAATAGTTCTTTGGCACTTCCTTCAAGTAAAACTTTTCCTTCATAAATAATATAAGCCCTGTCAATAATTTCAAGAGCTTCCCTTACATTGTGGTCTGTTATTAAAATCCCAAACCCTCTGTTTCTAAGACTTCTTATAATTTTTTGTATATCATCAACCGTAATTGGATCAATTCCTACAAACGGCTCATCTAAAAGTAAAAATTTAGGATTTGTTACCAAAGCCCTTGCAATTTCAAGTCTTCTTTTTTCACCACCTGAAAGAGTAATGCTCACCTGTTTCCTGAGCCTTGTAAGATCAAAATTTTCAAGTAACGAGTCAACTTTTTTCTGCTGTTCATTTTTTGAAACAGTAAGCGTTTGAGCAACAGCCATTAAATTGTCTTCTACGCTCAAACCCCGAAAAATTGATGAATCTTGGGCAAGATAACTAACCCCTGCGCGTGCTCTTTGATACATAGGACAATCAGTAATATCGCTGTCTCCTAAATAAACGCTTCCGCAATATGGTTTAACAAGACCAATAGTCATATAAAAAGTTGTAGTTTTTCCAGCTCCATTAGGGCCAAACAAACCTACAATCTCACCTTGTCTAACACTTATGCTTATGCCGTTTACAACCATTCTATGCTTATATTTTTTAAATAATTCTTCGGTTCTTAGTATCATTTATTGTATCTTACATTTCTATTTTGCCTTTAACATCTCCCTCCATGAATATTTTAACATAATTATTATCGTAAAAAATCATTTTATTAGCTTCATAAAGTTGCTTTGTGCCTTCATATCTAATTTCAGCAACAGGTCTTGTTTTATCTTTTTCAAATATCGACCCAGATATTTTTCGATCAAATAAAACACTGTCGGAATGAATAACACCTGAAGACGTCACAACAAATACATCACCGTATGCTTTTATATTTTCACCATTTTTATCAAACTCTATTTCCTCCGCCCATATTATAACAGGCATTGATGGACCATTAACAAAATATTTTATTGAAATTTTTTTATCCCTACCCCATAGTTTACCTTTTCCTGCATTTATATTATATTTTACAAAACCTCCCAACGCTTCAACCCTATCATCGTTTGTAAATCTTGACACAATTTTTACATTTCCAGAAGCTAAAAACTCTGAGTGTTTTTTATTAAAAAATGCCTTATCAGCGATTATTTCCGTATTTTTATTGTCAAATGTTTTAGATTTAAATATTGAATCCTGGGCACAAAAAACAACTGTATTAAAAAAAATAATAAATAACGAAACAACAAAATCAATCAAGAACCATTCGCTGATTCTTAATAGCGACTGTTTCAAGTTTAGTATCTGCATCAAACCCCGTTCCGCATATCATCTGCCCATGTTTTTTAATCTTAATATTGTTATCGCTATAAATTAAATTTTTTTTTACATTGTACATTAAGTCCGTAGTTTGCAAATGCTCGTTATTTGCTGTGTCAATAACACATTTACCTATTCCTTTAACATCGCATGTTTCCAAATCTATATCAGCACTTTCCGAAATAAGCGTAGAAACATAAATCCCATTATCATAAAACTTTACAACTGGAAGTTTTAAATGAGCAATACCCCCATTCTCATCTATAGTAACTGAATCTGCCTCTATTATCGTTTTCAATTTTCCATCTTTGACTTGGGTTATAGTAAATTTTTCTATAACACATTCAGACATTGGTGATTTTTTTTCAATAATAACATTTTCAGGCTTGCATCCTATTAAAAACAAAAAAATAAAAAAAACATAAATGAGTAAGGTAAATCTTTTTTTATAAAAACTCATGTTTCCCCTCTTATATGGCTTGTTTTCCATCTGTTATGAAACCAAACCCACTGTTCAGGATGTTTTTTTATATGTTCTTCTAAGATAGATGTAATATCTTGCGTAAGTTTTTCTATATCTTTTCCAAAATCGTCTGTTTTTGTAAAGCTTATAGGACCGTTAATCACAGTTTTGTGTTTGTATTTATCTATTCTTTGATCAAATGCTACATAAACATCTGCTTTGGTTTTTAAAGCTAAAACAGCAAGCCCCGAAGGTGTCCACGCTTTTTGACCGAAAAAATTAACAAAAACCCCAGCAACATCAACATCTTGATCTATAAGCATCGCTATAGTTTCTCCTCTTTTTAAAGCTCTTAAAAGCTTAATTCCAGAATCTGAGGCTCCTCTTAATATAACCTTTATATTCTTGCTCTTCCTATATCCGACAAGCATGTTGTTAAGACCGTCAATATAAATTTTCTTCACCACAACATTTACAGGAATACCCATTTCGGCCATTATAGCAGCAGTTATTTCCCAGTTCCCCGTATGGGCACTTGCAAAAAGTATACCCTTACCACTTCTCAAACTTTTCTGTATACGATCAAATTTTTCAACATGAGCTATATTTCTCATAAACCTAGAATTCATGCGAGGAAAATTCGTCAGCTCAAAAAAATTCATTGCTTCAAGAAAAAATATTTTTTTTACCATTCTTTTTATATCTTCATTTGACTTTTCGGGAAAACATTTTTTTAAATTTTTTTTAGCATTTTTCACTCCCTCTTTAACAATATAATAAGCTATATTTCCAAAAAAAAAACTAAGAAAGCCAACTGAAAATTTATAAGGTAAAATTAAAACTAATTTTGAAAAAACATATGCCCCGTAATAATATATTCTTCTGCGAACTTTTTTAAAATCTAACATTCGTATATATTTCCAAACCCAATTTTTACTCACCTAAAGCTTTTAAGCCTTCATTATAATCTCTATTATCTCTCTAACCACTCTTCTGCTGCTTAAAGCTGACAAATCACAGCTTAAAGAGAAGTATATCATCATAAAAGAGGGGAACACGACTAAAAAACTGCTAACATTAAAATAGAAACATCGATAATACCATATCCTATCTAAATTTTCTTTTTCTGTTATTCTTTCAAGAGATTCTTTTTGTTCATATAACTTTGAATCAAATAATCTACTTTTTCAACTACACAAGATAAATTTCAACTAACATGTCTCTCATGTAATCCATGCAGTTTTAATCCACTCTTGAAGACGTTTTTGACAATAAATATATTCTATGTTGTTTTTATAACCATCTCTACTCTCTATTGTTAATAATTATCTCGCCGTATGTAATAATGCCATTCACATAACACAGGCAAATTAATATTCTTAAATTTTTTCAAAATTTGTTATTATTTCATTATTTTATCGCAACATTGCTTAAATTTTCACAGCTAAACCACCAAAAATAAATTCAAGGTCTTACTTTTGTATCATAATAAAATTTTATAAATTATATTTAAGATAAAAAAGTAACTGCCAAAGCTTACGGAAAAACAATTGCAAAAATTTTTAAATACCACTTAGCTCATAAAATCCTAAAAACATCTTTTCTCTTTTAGCTTCAACCGAATTTTTGTGTTTTATTTTACTATCTTATCTATAGCTTTGATATGTTTTAAAAACTGTTTAAAGTTTTTTAATTCCAAACTATTTGCTCCATCGGAAAGAGCTTTGTTGGGATTATCATGAACTTCTAAAAATAATGCGGCAACGCCTACTGCCACAGCCGCTTTTGCAAGAGGAAAAACAAACTCTCTGTTGCCACTGCTACAAATTCCTCGCCCTCCAGGAAGTTGAACACTGTGAGTGGCGTCAAAAACAACAGGATACCCAGTTTTTTTCATTATCTCCAACCCTCTAAAATCAACTACTAAATTGTGATAGCCAAAAGAGACACCCCTTTCAGTTAAAGTTAAGTTACTATTGCCAAAACTTTCAGCTTTTTTAATAACATTAGCCATATCTTCTGGAGCTAAAAATTGTCCTTTTTTTATATTGATAGGCTTTCCAGTAAGAGCACATGCTTTTATTAAGTCTGTCTGACGGGATAAAAATGCAGGAATCTGCAAAAAATCAACAACTCCAGCAACTATGTGCGCTTGGTTTTCATTATGGATGTCAGTAATTACAGGCACTTTTAACTGCTCTTTTATCCTACCTAAGATTTTTAAACCTTCTTCCATTCCAGGCCCTCTAAAAGAACTGAAAGAAGAACGATTAGCCTTGTCGTAAGAAGTTTTAAAAATAAAAAAAATTTTTAATTCCGATGTTATTTTTTTTAAACTTGACGCTAAAGTTAAAGCGTGTTTTTCACTTTCAATAACGCAAGGCCCTGCTATTACAGCAAAGGGCTTATCGTTTGCTAAAATAACATTACCTATTTTTACTCGTTTTATACGCATACATTTTTCCTTACTGTAAATATTTTTCAACTTTTGCAATATCTTTCGGAGTATCCACTCCTACAGAATCTTTCTTGGATACTATAATTTTAATTTTTTTACCATTCTCAAGTGCCCTCAACTGCTCAAGATTTTCGATTCTTTCTAAAAGAGACCTTTTAATCTTAGAAAGATATAGCAAAAACTTTCTCTTGTATCCATATATCCCCATATGCTTATAATGCTTTACCTTTAAACCATCTCTATTAAACGGAATCGAAAATCTGGAAAAATACAAAGCGTACATATCCTTGTCAAAAACAACTTTTACAATATTAGGGTTATTTATTAAATTAACATCTTTTATTGGAAAAGCCGCGGTTATATATTCAACGGTACTATCTTTTTTAAGTAACTTTATAATCTCATCTATGAGCGCCGGATCTATTAAAGGTTCATCGCCTTGAACATTAATAAAAATTTCGAATCTTTTTAAAAACTTTGATGCAACAAAAGCAATCCTATCTGTACCGCTTTTACAAATTTTAGGAGTCATAAAAACATCAACCTTAAGACTTTTTATTACAAAATCGTAAATCCTTTTATCATCTGTAGCAACTGCAATATAATCTACTTTTTTACACTTTTTTACTTGCTCAACAGTATACTCAATAAGAGGTTTTCCTTTTATTATAGCTAATAGTTTTCCTGGGAACCTACTTGAATCGTATCTTGAAGGGACAACTACTGCTGTTTTCATTTGCTATAAAAATCCTTAACAACATATTCAAGTTCTTGAGGACTTGTAGTGGCTGTGCCAAGTTTGCCAACCACTATTCCTGCAGCAAAATTTGCAATCTCGGCCGCACTTAACAAACTTGCTTTAGCGGCCAAAGCCAGTGTCATAGTGGAAATAACTGTGTCTCCAGCCCCAGTAACGTCATAAACTTCTTTTGCCCTTGCTGGAATATTAGTAATTTTATTATTAGGCTCTACAAGAGTCATTCCTTTTTCACCACGAGTGATAACTACTGAGTTTGACCCTAAAGTCTTCAAAATTTTCTTACCTAAAACCGATATGTCTTCCTCGCTTTTTATATTTTTTAACCTCATGCCTTCTACCGCTTCTTTTTCATTAGGAGTCATTGTTGTAACTTTTTTGTATTTTTTAAAGTGATCTGTTTTAGGATCCACCGTGACAGGAATTTTGTATTTTTTTGCAAAAGCAATTGTTTTCTTAAGGACAGTCAGACTTACTACCCCTTTACCATAATCAGAAATTATCACTGCATTGGCTTTTGGAATAACCTCTTTTATGTTTTTTATAATTTTCAATTCGATAGATCGCTCAAAAACACCCTTTACTTCTTTATCTACCCTAACTACTTGCTGGCTTGCAGCAATAATTCTTGTTTTTATAATCGTCGGACGATGAGGGCTACAAACTAAATAATCACAATTTATATTTTTTTTCGAAAGCATTTCTATTAAAGATTTTCCTGTAACATCATCACCAATCGCACTAACTATAAATGCTCTACCACCTAATGCCATTATGTTATTTGCTACGTTTGCAGCGCCACCAAGAACTTCAGTCTCCTTTGTAACCTCAACAATTAAAACCGGAGCCTCAGGGGAAATTCTTGCAGCCTTTCCCCATATAAACTTATCTACCATGGCATCACCGACAACCAAAACTGTTTGTTTTTTAAATAAAGAAATCAATTTTAATAATTTCATCTCTTACTCCAAGTTAATAAATTATCAACACTTACAAATAAGATTTATTTTTTAAATAAAAACAGTAGTCTTTAACTGAGTCTTCCAACTCCATGAAAGGTTTGTTGTATCCGGCTTTTCTCAAGTTATCTATTTTTGCTTCAGTAAAATATTGATACTTAACTCTTAAATAGTCCGGCATATCTATATACTCAATATTTTCTTTTTTACCAATCGTTTCAAACATTAATTTTGCAACATCATTCCATGTTCTTGACTTCCCTGTGCCTAAATTAAATATGCCGGTCTTTGAAGGATTTTGAAATAAAAAATACATTGCATCTACAGCGTCTTTTATATAAACAAAATCCCTGCGTTGCCCACCGTTAGAATACTTCTCACTATAAGACTTAAATAATTTTATCAATCCATTTTGAGCCACTTCATCATAATTTTTACATATTACGCTTCTCATATCATGTTTATGATATTCGTTAGGGCCAAAAACATTAAAGAATTTTATCCCAACAATCTTATTTATATAATTATTATTTAAAAGCCACAAATCAAACATATGCTTTGAATATCCGTACATATTAATAGGAAACAGATTTTTTATTTTTGCCAAACCGTCGTCATACCCCAACTTGCCACTACCATAAGTGGCGGCAGACGACGCATAAATAAACGGAATATTCAGTTCAAAAGCCCACAAAGCTAAAACTTTAGAATATTCGTAATTATTTTTTATGTAATAATTTGCATCACTTAAAGTTGTGGAACTGCATGCTCCAAGATGTACTATTGCCTGGGGTTTTGGGACTTGTCTGCTAATTACAGCGTTTAAAAAATCATTTTTTTGTATATAATCATAATAACTTTTACCTACTAAATTCTTCCATTTCTCATCTTTGCCCAAATGGTCTACAACCAAAACATTTTTTATTCCTTCATGATTTAATTTCCAAAGAAAACAGCTACCAATAAATCCTGCTCCGCCAGTTAAGATTATCATTATACCCTCTTGCGTTTTTAAATAGATTGCGAAAATGTGCGAGTGAGAACGAGAAATAGATAGACTGTAAAATATATCCTATAAAAATACTTTTTTTATGTCAATTTATAGGTTTAGCTTTTATTATAAAAATAGTTTAAACTTATAATTCAAATAATTCAAAACTTAAAACTTAATCTCAACTTTTATACTTGTCTTAGTTTTAAATATCTGTCTTTAAATCAAATACGTATTTACAGACACTGAGTCTGCAATTTACACAAAGCCACCGCGTCCGTATACAAAATCATCCTGATTTGGAAAACTTCAAAAAATTCAACGTTGTCGACTTTTGTATCGACATGGTTATTTGCACTATAAATATATTCCAGGTGTGAGACAGTGTTTAACCCTTTTAGTAACCTGAGTTCCATGTTAATGTGCCCATAGTCTTGAGCAGTCCATTATGCTTTTCTATAAAGATTAAGAAGTTAAAGGACATGGGTTGTTCTTGTCTGCAAAACTATGTCTAATACTTTAAATAAAATTTATGTCGAAATTATAAACACAGTTTCGCCACAACTTCAAAAAATAAGTTGCTCAGGTAATTTTTTAACTTCCCATAGACATATTGTTTTCATAACCCTCTCCGTATAAAACCATATCATTATTTAAAAATCTAAAAAGATATGTCAAAAGACACTTAATTAACCAATATATTTCGCTCTTTAAACCAATGCCTTTTATCAGACTATATGTTTTAAACTATAAAATATCTCCACTGTCACCCATCTCATCTTCCAAAAGTTTATTTCTATCTAAAATTTTTACACTCTGTATAAAATATATTATATATTCAAATAGTTAATAAAGTATTATTCAAGGCCACATAAGTTGATCATTAAACGTTACAAGTATTAGTAACGAGCTTCCATAAGCATGCATTAATTTGGTCAATCTAAAACAAGCTTACATCTGTGCTACAGCCAAAAGATGAAAAACTATAATTTAAGCCATAGCTAGCATTTGCTTTATCTTTACCAAACCAACAATAAAAGAAAAACATTGGAACATATTTTCACTTTCTGTATTAAAACTTGCACTATAACCTCTATATTTAAAACCCTACATCAACTTGGGATTAATTAAAGTACGCTGTATTTAACTGGCATCGAAATGATCTTGTTCTCAAAACAGACATATAACATACATACTATTTATATTTGCCATGTCTAAATGTAGTTAGTATCTATAGAAACACAAAAGTGCTAAAGTAAATGCCAAAGTGATCAGTCGTAGTATCAAGTCATAAGTAGTTGTTTATATATACATAATAAATATATAATATACAAATATACAAAAAATTTTTGCCAATGTGCTTTATTTTAATTCATAACGCAAAATAAGTTTTATCAATGACATAAAAAAGCATCAGAAATAGGATTTCCAGTTTTGTTGTTAGTCACATCAAATCTTAAATGTGCATTGGTGGCACATAAATTATTATTAAAATATATGTAGATGTAGATAGTAATCACAAAAAAAACAACTAAGTTTAACACTGAACCAATAAAAGAATATAAGCATTTTCTAAATAATCGATATTTTCAATCTTCACAACACTGTTGTTAAAACTTATCACGCTCTTCGCTTTCTTCTGCAGCTATCTGTAACTATATATTTTGATAGACTATAGTTTTGTTCTAACAAAACTATATAACCAACTCACCCCAAAGCTCAAACTCTAAAAGTTAGCAATAAAAAGAACTGTTACCATTAACTTAATCTTGCTCCATATTTTTATATCATGAAAACATTTGTTATGAGTATCAACTTCCTATCTAAATTAGTTTAACTCAGTGTCTATAGTATAAATTGTGCTCACATTGTATGAAACATACTTTTTAAATGCCACCATATAGTATAAACATTTGCCCTCCCAGCAGTAAAAAATTTTTTACTCTTACTAAGAGAGTTTTAAATAGCACAATCGCAGTTTGAAACTTGATTATCGATAAAGTTTAAAAATGTTAAAATGTTTAAACTTACAGCAAATCTTTTCAGTTCCTAATAATCTAAAGGATCCAAAAAAAAATAAAAATTGTTGAAGCCTTTTGGTTAGCAGAATCAATAATGTATGTCATTTCTGAACTTTTATGATTTTAATATTCAATAATAGTGAATATTAAAATTTTAAGAAAAGTCTGAACTGTTGAAATGTAAACTGCATGCAAAAAATATTACTATAAAAAAACAAAGGCTTAAGACAAAACAACAATATATATATTCATATATATTCATACGTTGATTAATGACTATAATCTTTGATAAAATATGATCAATATGACAAAATCTATTTATTCTATACTAGATAAAGCATATAACACTTATAGTTTAGACAAAAGTGAAATATCATATCTTTTAAAAACAGAAGAAAACAATAAAATTTTTTCTGCAGCAGATAAAGTAAGAAAAGAACATGTCGGGGATAAAGTACATTTACGCGCTTTGATAGAATTTTCAAATTACTGTAAACAAGATTGTCTATATTGTGGTCTTAGAAGGAGCAATACAAAAATAATAAGATATCGCTTAGAGCCTCAAGAAATAATAAATTCTACAAAAAAAGCTACAGAGTATGGCTACAAAACGATTGTTTTACAATCAGGCGAAGATTTATACTATACCATAGATAGAATGTCAAAAATAATTTCTGAAATAAAAAAATTTGATATTGCCGTTACTTTAAGTATAGGAGAAAAAACTTTTGAAGAGTATAAAGCGTACCGCGAAGCCGGAGCAGACAGATATTTATTGCGAATAGAAACGACAGATGAAGTTCTATATGCTAAGCTTAATCCAGGAATGAGCTTAAAAAATAGAATGCGATGCTTAGAAGACATAAAAAAATTATATTATGAAGTAGGCTCAGGTATAATGGTTGGTCTTCCTGGACAAACTATAGAAAGTATAGCCGAAGACATAGCTTATTTTAAATCTATACCTATTGACATGGCTGGAGTTGGTCCTTTTATCTATCACCCAGATACCCCTATTGAAAAAACAAAAGGCAATTATTTTGAATTAACTCTCAAAGTTATGGCAATATTGCGTTTACTTATGCCTAATATAAATATACCAGCTACAACTGCGATGGACGTTTTAAATTCTAACGGGCGATTGATAGCATTACAATGCGGGGCAAATGTAGTTATGCCAAACGCTACGGAAACAACGTATAGAAAGTATTATGAAATTTATCCAGGCAAAATTTGTATAAATGACTCACCAAAATACTGCAGGTTTTGCATAGAAAGTAAAATTAAATCTATAAATAGAAATGTGGCAAAAAGTAAAGGTTATCATAGATCAAGTTTAAATCTGGCAGAAAAACACGAAAGGACACAAAAATGAAGATACTCATAGGGTTAAGTGGTGGCGTTGACTCAGCTATAGCCGCATATTTATTAAAAGACCAGGGATATGAAGTAATCGGCACAATGATGTCTGTATGGGATGGCTCTATTCCATGCAAAAAAAACAAAAACGTTACCACTTGCCTGGGACATGAAGACGAAGACATTGAAGCTGTGTATAAAATAGCAGATTTCCTTAAAATATCTGCACATATTTTTGACTGTAGAGAAGAATACAAAAAAATCGTTATTGAAAATTTTAGAAATGAATACAAAAAAGGACACACGCCAAATCCTTGCGTGTGGTGCAATACCTATATTAAGTTTGGCGTACTTCCGTTAATGGCAAAAAAAAACGGAATAATATTTAATAAATTCGCTACAGGGCATTATGCAAACATCACATTCAACAAATCATTAAATATGTATCAATTATGCAAGGCAAAAGACAGTACAAAAGATCAAACTTATTTTCTATACAGACTTAATCAAAATATTCTTTCTAAAACGATTTTTCCAATTGGAGAGCTTACAAAAGAACACGTGAGAAAAATAGCAAAAAAAATACAACTGCCAGTGGCAGAAAAACCAGACAGCCAAGATTTTTATTGTGGCAACTATAATGATATACTGCAATTTCCAGCAAACCAAGGAAACATTATGGACAAAGATGGAAAAATTTTAGGTAAACACAATGGAATATGGAACTATACTATAGGTAAACGCAAAGGTCTAGGACTTTCTGGAGGAACAAAAGATCCCTTATACGTTATAAATATTTTAGCTAAGCAAAATATTGTAATTGTTGGAACCAAAAAAGACTTGTATTTTTCATCACTTACAACAAAAAAAGTAACATGGGCTTCAATTCCAATACCAAAAAAACCTATCGAAGCAAGCGTAAAAATACGTCAGCAACACATGGCTGCAAAGGCTATTATAACACCCATAGGAAATGATGGAGCTAAAGTTGAATTTGAAGAGCCGCAAATGTCAATCACGGCAGGACAAAGCTCTGTGTTTTATAAAGACAATATTGTCCTTGGGGGAGGTGTTATTACTTTTAATTAAGACTGTGACCTAGACTATTTTAAGAAAAATACAAAAACGTAAATAAATAAAATATAAATCCACAAAACATAACCAGTTTATATATAACCAACTTGTTTCACATAACAGACCACCTACATTGAATTTCTTTTATAATTTTCTTTAAAGATAAATAAAATACAAAATGCATGTAGAACACAAAAAAAAAGAAACTAAATGTATTTGCATAATATCCTATAATATTCTCTCTATATCTACTAATTAAAACGCAACTATAATTGTAGAAATTAACAAAAGTTTTCTGAACATTTTAATTTATTTTTGAGTAGTCTTCTTTATAATGCCTTATTACTTTTTACTTCTAAAATGCTTATGAGAGATGTTGTAGTTGCAAATAAACAAACAACTAAAAGAAGGCTATCATACAAAAATATTTGCCTAATAGTATTTTATTAAAAAGGTATTATAATAAAACACTAACAAAAATTCAGGATTTAAATCTTTACCAAAATATTGCAAAAAAATAATTATTAAAGATGCTAAAGTTAAATAAAACATGACCGCTTAAAGTAGCAATATTTTTCAGAATAAATATTCAATTTTTCTTGCATAAAAATCCATATACTAACCACATATGGCTGCTATAAGAATAAAAATCTAAAAGAAAAAGAGTGAATCTTTTGGTCGTAACACAAACTCATGTCCTAACATTTAAAAGTGTATACCATTTTAAAACAAAAAAGTTCACATCCATTCATAAAGGCACCAAAGAAAAATAATCATTACAACCAAAAGACAAAATAGTATAAATTTATTTAACTTCCATACAATCTTTTTAATGCCATTTGTTATTTAACAAGCATGGGATGTGGTTATTGCAAGCGCATTAAACCAACCAAAAAGCTTATTACTTTGCCTGTCAAATTATAAAAATATGAAACGTTTTTTGTTTGTAATTTAATAAATAAATATAGAGAATCGAGTCAGAAAATAAACAACCCATGCCACAGTCAACACTATACCCTCAACACAAAAAAATATCTAACTTTATTATGCTCCGTCACTAAATTATCATCAAAATTTTAATAAAACACCTGATAAATCATTTTTCTGCAAGCCTTTCAAAAATTATTTCAATATATACTGTAATTAATCCAAGACAAAAAATCCAAACAATGCACTGTATTATGAAAGCTGCGCCTACCAAACTCGTCAAGTTCTTATATAAAACTATCAATATAAATAACTCCACCACCGTCCTATCCTCAACCAAACTCCTATAGCAGGCCTAATAAGTGTGCCAAACAAACCCATCATTCCAACGACATACACATTTACCCAAATAAACCGATCTTTTGAAAAAAGTTTATAAAATTTGTCAGTAAATATACCTAACCAAACCAGCATTCCCAGCTGAAGAAACAGCTGTAATCTCATAAACGCACAAGTACGAGGCCATTTATAACAAGCACTCTCCAAAAAAACTCACACAAATGACACCGTATAGGCAATGGATCTCCTTCTGCATTAAACATCTTCACAAACATCTACCTTATTAATGCAAAATACTAAAACAAACTATTTTTAATATTTTACCCTATAACTTTAATTTTTATTAATTTTATTAAAACTAAAATCGTTTAAGTGCATGTCATATCTCTACTTAAAACGACTGTTATAATGACTTTGAAATATCTTGTCAATAAATAACGCATCTGGAACTTATGCTTTATAAACGCTATAAAAAGCATTTTGTTATTAAAAATAGTTTTTGATTTCTTGACATCTGTTTAGCCGACTTAAGGCTTGACATTCATCTTTTGTAAAAATACACTTATGGCAGGGAGACGAATATAATTTGCTATATAATACTCAACATAATTCCAAACTTTTTCATCTTCTACTCCGTCAATTAAATCAACATCGTTGCCAGAGCAGTTTGAAAGTTTTTTTATACTCATTGCCACACGTTCATCAATAAAAGTATTGTTATTTTTTATATATTCTGAAAAAGAATACCCCGAAAGTTTTAAAAATCGTAAAATAAATGAAACCAGAACTCTTTTGGGATATTTGCAAGTGCTAAGTATCCCCCAAACTCTTACTATTAAATCATATTTCTTTGTATTTTCAAGATTAAAAGGTACAAATTTATCGCTCACTTCCGCTACATATAAAGCACACAAATTTCGCATAAAATTATTTTTTATTATTGTATTGTTGTTAACAATATTTGCGCCTGTAATTTTTGGCCTTATTGATAAACGGCTACTAAAAACATGAAACTCGCTTTCTGTAAGTATTTCGGTGGCAGATAAAAGTTTTGCCGCTATCTTTTTGGCACTTGGAGCAACAGCTTGAATTTTACCCCATTGGTAAGAATAAACCGTAATAAGCTTATCATATTCACCGTATATTTTAGAGTTAAGAACAAGGCCGTTTATTGTATAATACATTTTTTAAACCCTCTTTTTGTCTTCTTGGAACCAGCATCTTAAATTTTTATTAAATATACTACCACTCCGGTTAATTTTTCACAATCTCTAGGCTTTTTCAAATACTCCTAAATCCTCATACACTTACTAACAGTTAAATGAATTTTTTCTTAAATATTGCTAGATTCGTCATTAACATTATTACACCAAAATAACAGCCAATTTTTCGTATATATTATCCTTTATTATGACGTTTTTGATATTTTTGCTATACACAACCAGAGTTCTTAAACATTTTATATTAATATTTTTTTAATCGTCCCGTCTTTATGCAGATTCATGTCTGCCCCAAAACATAGAAAACAAATATCATACACTTGAGAGACTTTCATATTTTTAAAACTCACTACATTAATTACAAACCCAATATGCTTCATATAAAAGAAGAATGTGTTTTCTTTCATCTGATAACAAAAAAACTTATTTCATTGTGTTTGATATAATGCTTTCGTTATTTTTAAAACGGCTTCATCATTTTGTTTAAAATTGTTAGCAAAATCAATTAGGATTCTAAAAACAATGAAAATCTTACTATAACTATAGTAAACAAAATAAATACAAAAGTCATTACTGTATTTTATCACTTGAAATTTAACAGTTCGTTTATTTTTTTGCATTCAATTATATATAAATATGGCTCTTTAATCCGAAATAATAGGCACGTAGTTTGTAATAATGTCAAGAGTAACATTTAGAGGAGCATCAGAGTAGTTGTAAAAAGATAATAAAATTGTTCAACCAACAACAACAGTTTAAAAATTTATGAATTTTGACAATAAGTTCTTTTTTCTCTGCATTTAGAGTAACTTGTAATGTATATATCAGTCACACAGAGCATTCATCAAGTCTAGACGATTAAAAACTAAGACAATTAAACTTGTGAAAATAAACATTGAAAATTTTATCTTGCTTGGCAAACATTTTAGATTTATTTTCAACATCATAATCAGTATATCCACAAAGATGAAGCATTCCATGTATAACAAGATACGCCAACTCTTGTTCCCAAGAGTTGGCGTATCTTTTCGCCTGTTTCTGAGTACGACTTTTTGATATATAAATATCTCCCGCAAAGATTTCAGGAATAATTAAAAAAGAGATAACATCTGTTATGCGTCTTACTTTTCTGTACTTCATATTCATTTTTTTTATTTCTTTATCGTTTAACATTATAAAATTTATTTGATACTTTCTTTTTTTTTCGGACTTTAAAACAAAACCTGCAACTTCTTTTAAAATCTTAACATGTTTTTTAGGAAAGCCAACAAAATTTATAAAATTTTCATTTGTATTCAATTCTTGCATGATATATACCAATAATAGTTGACGTAATACTATCTCTCATTAATTCTAAATCTTTTAATGTTACTGGGCACACTGAAAACTGACCGTCTATAAACTTATTATTGATTATTTTTTCAACCATACCTTTTATACCTGCCATAGTAGGCTCTTCAATACTACGACACGCAGCCTCACAAGAATCTGCTAACATTATTATTGCAGCGATTTTTGTGCTCGGTTTTGGTCCTGGATATCTGAAGCATTCCATGTTCATATATAATTCAGATTCCAAAGCTTTATGATAAAAAGCATGCATAACACTTGTGCCATGATGTTGTTTTATAATATTGACGATTTCACTATCAATATTGTGTTTCTTAGCGAGAACAATCCCTTCTTTAACATGTGAAATTAAAATAAGTCGTGACATTTCAGGGTTCAAATTATCATGAGGGTTATAACCTGGTATTTGATTTTCTATAAAATACATAGAATTTTTAAGTTTGCCTATATCGTGATAATAAGATCCTACCCGTGCTAAAAGGGAATTTTCCCCAACAGAGTTTGCTACATGTTCTGCGATGTCTGCAGTCATAATTGAGTGATGATAAGTGCCAGAGGCTTCAAGCATAAGACGTTTAAGAAGAGGATTATTAAAATCCGAAAGTTCGATCAATTTTATATTTGTTGTTCTTGAAAAAATCTTTTCAAGCAAAGGCATTAAAACTAACAAAATTATCACTGAAAAAATCCCATTTAAAACTCCGTAAAAAAGATTACGTTTCAACTGAAAACTGTCATAAGCACCTATAAGATAAAACATCATAAGCAAAATAGAATTAACAATAACAATTTTGACACCGATATTTATAAAGTCAGATCTTTTACGTATTGTATGCACATTTGCAACAACAAATATCGCACTACCAAGCATTGTAAAAAAAACGTCAAAACGTATATCGTTTAAAAATGTCGTATAAAAACTCAAACATATAGCATACACTCTACCTAACCTTGATGATAGCAACATTGCTGCCATAATTGAAAACGCAGAAACTGGAGAAACAAAAGGTGACAAATATTCTTTTGAAATCTGAAAAGTTAAAATAGCAATTATAAAGAGCAGGCATATTAAAACAACAGTGTCATTATCCTCCAAAATATCTCTTTCTTTGTTTTTAATTTGAGACACAAGGAAAATAACAACAACAATCATAAATATTAAAACTGCAAACATTACTTTCGAGCATACACCAACACTCATTACAAGCATGCCATAAACTGCTATTATTGTAAATAAAAATGAAACAAAAACTGGGATTTTTATCTCTTTTTGAAATAAATTTTTTGACTCTCTTGTAATATGACTTTTTGGTTTAGAAGGCGTAAGATCTTTGGCAAGTTTCAAAAGAAAGTTTATTGCCCAAAGTCTTGTTTTATTAAATAAATTATCCATCTATTCCTCTATGTTGTTGCAAAAAAAAATCTAAACTTTGCTTTCTTAACCAACATCAATCCGCACATTTAGTTCTTTAAGTTGCTTTTCGCTCACAGATGTCGGAGCGTTAAAAAGAGGATCCGATGCTTTTTGTGTCTTAGGAAATGCTATCACTTCTCTTATCGAATCTTCCCCTGCCATTAGTGCACATATTCTGTCAAAACCTAAAGCCAAACCACCATGGGGAGGAGCGCCATAAGTCAATGCATCAAGCAAAAAACTAAACTTTTCTTTAGCAGATTCATCTGAAGTGCTTAAAATATCAAAAATTTCTTTTTGAACATCACTCCTATGTATTCTTATAGAACCTCCGCCTAACTCAATACCATTCAAAATAACATCGTAAGCTTTCGCTTTTGCAGTTCCAACATTTTTTTTATTTAGTGAAACTACGCCTTGGGGTGAAGTAAATGGATGGTGTAATGTCTGCCATCTCTCTTCTTCTTTATTCCACTCCATAAGAGGAAAATCCACAACCCACAAAAAATTAAACTTAAACTTATCTATAAGATCAAGCTCTTTACCCATTTTAAGTCTTAATGCTCCGAGACACTGAACAACAACTTTCTCTTCATCTGCAAGAAAAACAATTAAATCACCCAATTTTGCTCCAAATTTAGATTTAATTACTTTTATCTCTTCATCTTTAAAATATTTAATTATACCAGACTCAACACCGGATTCCATAATTTTCATCCATACTAGACCTTTAGCTCCATATTCAATGGCAAAATTTTTAAATCCGTCAATCTCTGAACGAGAAAAAGACGCACCTTCAGGAATACACAGTCCCCTTACTATGCCACCTTTAGATATAACAGATGAAAATACTTTAAAATCACACTCTTTAAACTCAATTGAAAAGTCCTTTATTTCCATTTCAAATCTTGTATCAGGTTTATCGGAACCATAGCGAAGCATAGCATCTGCATAAGATATTCTTTCAAAAGGTATTTTTATTTCAATATTCAATACATTTTTAAACACCCTTAAAAGCATTCTTTCAATAACATCCATCACATCATTTTCTTCAACAAAAGACATCTCAAGGTCTATTTGAGTAAATTCAAGCTGTCTGTCAGCACGCAAGTCTTCATCTCTAAAACATTTTACTATCTGATAATATTTATCAAAGCCTGAAATCATCAAAATCTGCTTAAAAAGCTGGGGGGATTGTGGCAACGCAAAAAAGCTACCATGGTGCAATCTTGAAGGCACCAGAAAATCCCTTGCGCCTTCAGGGGTAGATTTTGTTAAAAAAGGAGTCTCTATTTCCAAAAAACTTTCACTATTTAAAAAGACTCTTACTTCATTTGCAACTTTATGACGCATTATAAAATTTTTCTGAAAACTAGGACGACGTAAATCTAAATATCTATATTTTAATCTCAATTCCTCTGAAATTTCCCTATAATTCGATACTTCGAAAGGAAGTCCAGGACATGTATTTAAAATTTCAACTTTAGACACTACAAGTTCGATGGACCCCGTAAGTAGATTAGGGTTTAACGTTCCTTTAGGTCGTTTTCTTACTAACCCTTTAACGGACACTACATATTCACTTCTTAACCTTTCGGCTATTTTAAATGTTTCCTTATTTTCAGGCTGAAAAACAATTTGCAACAATCCTTCTCTGTCTCTTAAATCAATAAAAATCACACCACCGTGATCTCTGCGAGAATGCACCCAACCACAAATAACAATGTCCTTATCAATACTATCTTCTCTAACATTTCCGCAATAACTACTTCTCTTCATAGTAAAAACCTCTTTTTAAAACGCCCTAACGCCTTAATATTATACAACTATGTACTAAAGAACACACTCTTCTCACTACAAAACTATAGAACTCTATCTATAATTTCTTGTAAAGTAAAAATACAACTTTTTATAAATTAATAAAATACAGCAATGATATAATTAATTTTTAAATCCTTTATTTTTACATCTTATATCTATTCTAAAGTACTTTTAAAGTTTACTATTTTTGCTCAACAAACTCATCTTCGCCAGGATTAAAACTACCTTTTAACTCAAAAAAACCGAAAAATACACAACTCGTTGAAAAGTACCACAACAGTGGGGATAGCAAAGATAATAAAAATTCGATCTTTTAGCTATATATCCTGTTTTTTCTTTTAGTTTTTTTACTGTATATTTAATAAAAATTTCTTCAGTATCAATTTTATATGGAATATTATAAGTTACTTTATCTATTCTATAATATAATCTATAATTGTCTAACTAAAGCTATATTTTCTTTACCAACAAACGAGGAAAAATTGCCAGCTACTTCAGGAATAATTTATATACTCCATTGCGACAGAGTTGGTCGTTTGAAAGATGTGTACTTCATTGCAAAAAAATTCCACAAACTTTTCTTTGTTTTGTATATCGACTTTTTATTCAAAATCTTTTCAATAAAATCTTTACCAAAGGTATTATTTTATCAATTTTATATTAAAACAAAAAAAATAACTGTTTATGTCTGTGAACACATATAGATAAGATAAAAAAATAATATGTTTTATGGGTAAAATAAAACAACAAAAATAGCATTATAATAATAACATCTTCTTTAATCACATTATGTTGTATTTTATACTCCCAATTTTTCTTTAAGTTCTTTTAAGTGATCCATTAAATCTTTAGGAATTTTATTGCCAAATTTTTTATAAAATTCTTCTATCATTATAACTTCCTTCTTCCAGTCTTCTTTATCTACATTAAGAAGTTTGTCCATAATTTTTTTCTTTATACTCAAGCCACTTAAATCTATTGCACCTTCTTGAGGAAACAATCCTATCTCAGACTCTCTTGCACCTGTTTTACCTTCAATTCTATCTATCATCCACTTTATAACTCTAGAGTTTTCTCTATACCCAGGCCACATAAAATTACCATCGTCATCTTTTCTAAACCAGTTAACCATAAATACCTTAGGAAGCTTTTTTGTTTTCTTACCAATATTTAACCAATGTTGAAAATAATCACCCATATTGTATCCACAAAAAGGAAGCATAGCCATAGGATCTCTTCTGACTGTTCCAACTTGACCACTTGCAGCAGCAGTAGTTTCAGAACCTATTATTGACGCAGTAAATACCCCACTGTTCCAATCTTTTGCTTCATATACCAACGGAATTGTATCTTTTCTGCGCCCTCCAAAAATAATTCCTGAAATCGGCACGCCTTTAGGATTATCATATTCTGGTGAAAGTGTTGGGCAATTATAAATTGAAACAGTAAACCTTGAATTTGGGTGTGCAGCTGGCTTTCCTGAATTTTTATCATACTTTTGCCCCTGCCAATCTATCAAATTAAAAGAAACTTCATCGCTGATTCCTTCCCACCAAGGTGTATTGTTGGAATTATCTACAGCTGTGTTTGTAAAAAGTGTTGGGAAAAACTTATCATTTTTAAGAGTTTCCATCATGATCGGGTTTGTCTTATAACCTGTTCCAGGAGCAACGCCAAAAAAACCTGCTTCGGGATTAATAGCGTAAAGCCGACCATCTTCACCTATGTTAATCCACGCTATATCATCACCCAAAGTCCAAACTTTATATCCTTTAAGCACAGGGTCTAACATTGCAAGATTGGTCTTTCCGCAAGCTGATGGAAACGCACCAAGAAAATATGTTATTTTGCGATTAGGTGCTTCAACGCCTATAATAATCATATGTTCTGCAAGCCAGCCTTCTTGATAACCCAAATATGAACCTATTCTTAACGAATAGCATTTTTTACCAAGAAGGGCGTTCCCGCCATACCCTGAACCAAAACTCATAACAAGATTATCTTGAGGAAAATGCATTATGAATCTTCTATCAGGATTAACATCACCTATAGAATGAATACCCCTGAAAAAATCAGAAGAATTTCCTATTCTTTCTATCGCTTGCTTGCCTACTCTAGACATAATTCTCATGCTCAAAGCCACATATACAGAATCTGTTATTTGAACACAGTTTTTAGCATATTTTGATTTTGGCATACCCATAACAAAAGGAATGACATACATTATTCTTCCCTTCATCGCGCCTTTAAAAAGACTTCTCATCTTTTCTTTAGCCTCTTTAGGATCTAACCAATTATTATTAGGCCCTGCTTGATCTTTTACCGGCACGCAAACAAATGTTAAATGCTCTGTACGAGCTACATCATTAGTGTTTGAACGATGATAATAAGAATTGGGATACTCTTGTCCGTTTAACTTCTTTAGAACGACTCTCCCATCAATATCGGACTTTTGAGCAACTTCTGTCAACCTTTCAGCTTCTTCTTGAGATCCGTCCATAATATAAACTTTATCAGGACAAAAAAAATCCTGCATTTCTTTTACAAATACATCAAATGATGTCGACATTTTATTACTCCTTATTAAAACTTAGAATCTTATTTTTGAACAAACAGCATCTGACAAGAAACACGGTAAGAAAAAATTTATCTACCTTAGTATTTTTTATATTAAATTGCTACTAACTAAAAGACTAAATCTAAAATCATTTTACTTCTTTCTCTAAAAAGTAATCTTCTTAGTCGGATATTCAAATTTAATTATTTCCTCAGGCTTAAACCACAGTTTAATTTCTCTTTCAGCTTCAAAAGGATCTGAAGAGCAATGGATAACATTTTCATATACACCTTTTGTGGTTATTCTTCCATAAGCTCCTCGTATTGATACAGAATCTGCTTCTTCAGGATTTGTTGCTCCAGCTATTTTTCTCATTCTTGCGATAGCGCCATCGCCTTGATATACAAAAGCCAAAACTCTATTCCAAGGCTCGCCATAAACTTTACCCTGTATATAGTCAATCAGTTCTCCAAAAAAAGGCTTGTTTTTAAGCTGATAATAATGCTGTTCTGCCAACTCTTTACTCACCTTAACGACTTTTGCACCTATTATAAGCATTCTGGCTTCAGAGAGTTTAGTTAAAATATTTCCTGTTAAAGATTTTTTTATTCCGTCTGGTTTAATCAAAATTAAAAGTTGTTCAGTTGGCATTTCATATTTCCCTTATGTCTTTTTTTTATAAATACTGTAATATTTTACTCCAATACCAACCAATCCTGAAAAAACGTATAAACTAAACAGTATAAAAATTATATTTTGTGGAAATGTAATCATTAAAAATAAAAGCAATACAACTAAAACCAAAAGTCTGAAAGTTTTAGGTTTAGACAAATTCATCTTTTTGAAAGAATAATAAGGTATACTTGAAACCATTAGTAAAGACAAAATCACCATTATAACAGGCATTGTCTTAAAAAAAAGAGGCATACTTTTCATTAAAATTGGAATTGTTTTAAAAGACAAAGACTGACCATGATCTGCAAAAAGTTCGTAGCTTAAAACAAAAGACAACAACAATCCTGCCGATGCAGGCGTAGGAAGCCCCATAAATGAGCTATACACTACACCATCTTGAGCATGAACATTAAATTTTGCAAGCCTTAATACACTACACAAAACAAATAATATAGCTATAGCCATGCCGATTTTCCCCATTGAACTTAAAACAAGCTGATACATCATAATAGACGGGGCAATCCCAAATGAAATTAAATCACTTAAAGAATCTAGTTGAATACCAAACCTGCTCGTTGCTTTTGTAAGTCTTGCAACCCTTCCATCAATCATATCAAATGTTGCAGCAAGTGCAAGAAACCACGCTGATTTTGTAAAATCGCCATCTATAGACAATAATATCGACAAACAGCCACAACTCATATTTCCACATGTCAAAAGACTCGGCAACATGTAGATACCTTTCTTTACTTTCTCGCTCATTATCAACTTCCTTTATTTATGCTTGCAAAAATAGTTACGCCAGACACAACTTTATTACCTTTTTCTACTTTAACTTCAACATTTTTTGGCATATGCAGATCAACCTGAGACCCAAGTTTTATTACACCAATCTTATCACCTAACTTCAAAATATCTCCAGACTTTACCCAAGAAACACAACGATTTGCAAAAATACCGGCTATCTGCTTAACCAAATATTTTCCATTTTCGTTTTCTATTGTTATTACATTTTGTTCGTTTACTATATGAGCTTCAGGCTTCATAGCTTTCAAAAACTTGCCGGGTTTATGCTCAACGCTTAAAACTTTACCTGAAACAGGGGATCGTTGCAAATGGACATCTAATACAGCTAAAAATACCCTGATAACTTTTTCCGTTTCATTTTCGCTTACTTCCAAAACAGTGCCATTGCATGGAGAAAGAATAAGATTTTTCCCTTGAGTTACCTTTATCTTTGGATCTCTAAAAAAGTAGATGAAAAACAAAGAGCCTAAAATACACAAAACACCTATGGAGGACAAAAATTTATCAAAACCAGAAACAACCAACACTATTCCCAAAATAAGAGGAACTAAAATAAATGGATAACCTTCTTTCACAATTTGCATCATTACCCTTCCCTTTAAGCATAAAATCTTCCAAACTTCGTTTGGATTCTATCAAATACACCAAATTATGTCAAAACTAACGCAAAAAAATCTACTAAATCTACTATAAAGTGAATAATAATGAATAATATTATTTATATTTTACTTTCCAACTTACAAGACAGGTACTCCCCAATGAAAGCATCTATTTCGCCGTTCATTACAGCGTTGATTTGTGATGTCTCATAACCTGTCCTGTGGTCTTTGACAAGCTGATAAGGCATAAATACATATGAACGTATCTGGCTACCCCACTCTATAGAACCTTTTTCATTATAATGCTTCTCATAAGAAGCTCTCTTCTTTTCTTGTTCAAATTCGTAAAGCTTAGCTTTTAAGAGCTTCATAGCTGTTGCCCTATTTTTTATTTGCGAACGATCGTTTTGCGACTGAACTATTATTCCCGTAGGCAAATGGGTTATTCTTACGGCAGAATCTGTTTTGTTTACATGCTGTCCACCAGCCCCTGAGGCTCTATATGTGTCTATTCTTATATTTTTACTTTCAATTGCTATATTTATATTATCTTTAATTTCAGGTATAACGTCAACAGAACTAAAAGATGTATGTCTTCTCTTGTTTGAGTCAAACGGGGAAACTCTTACAAGTCTGTGGACTCCTACTTCAGACTGTAAAAAACCGTAAGCGTATTCACCACTTATTATCATGGTGATGCTTTTAACTCCTGTTTCATCACCATTTAAACTATCAACTACTTCAACCTCAAAACCTTTGTTTTCAACCCATCTTAAATACATTCTTGCAAGCATTTGCGCCCAATCGCAAGACTCGGTGCCGCCTGCACCTGCATGTATAGACATTATAGCGTTGTTTCTGTCGTGTTCACCAGCCAATTTTGTTTTTGCTTCAAAAAAAAATAACATTTTCTCTAATTTCCTACTTTCATATTCTGTCTCTTTTAATTCAGCTTCATTATTTTCAAACTCAGCAAGATCTTTTAAGTCAATTAAATATTTAACCTGCAAATACATATTTTGCCATAAATTACACAAATTCTTTAAATCATCAAACTCAAACATTATTCTTTTTGCATTGTTCTGGTCGTTCCAGAAGCTTGAACATAACATTTCTTTTTCAAGTTCTTTGATCCTGTTCAGTTTTGAATCTAAATCAAAGGGACCTCCTCAAAGCTTCTATTCTTTCTTTTTGTTTTTGAAGCATTTTAAGCCTCCTCTTTATATTTATATGTTTATTAAACTTATACCAGTCAAACAAAATCTTAACTTATTAATCACGCCGCCTTTTAAGCCATAAACACTACCAAACTAACAAAAGACAATGCTACAGATCCCTACAAAACACCACCATGGCTTAGTGTAAAAAGTTTTAAAATCGCTTCAAAAACATCCCATTAATAATTTTTTTGATACTTTAGTTTATTCAGTAATTATTCCTAAAAATTCAATAATATCGAACTAAAAATGATAAAAATTTGTCAAAACTAAAACAAACTTTCTGTTTCAACTGTCCTAAATACATTCATCACGAAATGTTAATTATAGAACTACAATGTCAAAAATCATACATTATTTGTGTGGTTTGTAAAAATTTTCGTTTTGCTTAAGACAAATCTCCTTGCTATATCTGAAAAAACTTTCAGGCGTATAGCGGGGGTAACACCCCAGTTCGCCATTGTTAAAGATGTTTACATCACTACACCTGTAGTTGTAAAACAATCAGAATATGTTAAAACCTCCAGCAGAAATCGCTAATTCTTTTACAAAATTATACACACACTGTCATTTTCTGAAACTATACCCAACAAGACAGTTTTTAACCATAAAACTAAATCTGCTCAATGGGTCCCGGTTACAATATTGAAACTTTATACTCTTTATCGCCAAGCAGTCTGAATTTGTATGTTCTGTACGTTCCATAATGTCCCAAATAATGTAAACAAAGCTATAAACATTAAAGCCGTATACAAATATTTCTTCTTAATTTTTATCAATAATTAATATAAAAATAAAAACATATATTGCAAAACAATATTTAAGAAAGAAGCACTGTATACTCCAACAAACTGCACTATTTGTATAATTTCAGTAAATTGATATTGCGAATATCGCAATATCATATCAACATCCATAGAAATCCTGTAAAATATATGTTCTTATATATTATATTCGAGCAAAAAACCCAAAGGCAAGAGCCAAAAATAACTACAAAAAAATCTGATAGTTTATCTTTTTTGAAAAGAAATATACTTTTGTAACGCAAAATTTCAAAACTCCAAATAAAGTACAAGGTAGACCTAAAAAATACGCAACTTATGTCACCTAATACAAACATCAGCACAAGCCAATAAAGTCCAAATGTAAATGTAATATAATATTAAAACGAATCCTGACTAAGAGTCTGTATAAAAAAAACTAATAGCATTTATTCTATTTGCTTTTGTAGTAATTAGAACAAATGCTATCCACGTTAGGAAAAACAAATTAAACCTATAGAAGACACAGAGCATAATATAAGCTTTTTATAGTTTAATAATTCCTTATTTTCTAGAGGCAACCTCATTTTCAATTTATTTTGCTTATATATTTTATATTCATTAACTATATTTATATTTAAATATAGTTAAATACTACATATTACACAACACATGACTACCAAATGAACTATTTGAGTAGATAATTATAAACAAATCTAATTTATCACAAACCTATAACTATATGACAAAATAATTTTTATATAATCCTGCTTACTGCTTGCAAAAAAAATACACTAATTTAAACAATTAAAATCTTTGTCTAATATATTTTTTTCTATGCTCCGCAACATTTTTTATATTTTTTACCACTACCACAAAGACAAAAATCGTTTCTGCCTATATTATTTAAATACTGAGGTTTAACTTTTTTGTTATTAATCCTATTTTTAAGCTCTGAGCGTATTTGAACAGACTCTTGGTTTGCATTTATCTGAACTTTAAATACGTATTCTATAGTACTTTCTCTTATTCTTCTCATTGTAGACTCAAACAACGCAAAAGATTCCTTTTGATATTCAATTTTTGGATCTTTCTGAGCATAAGCTCTAAAACCTATACTGTGCCTCAGCTGATCAAGTTCATACAAGTGATCTTTCCATGAAATATCTATCATTTGTAACAAAACCATCCTCTCTATGTGAGTAAATAATTCCGGCGTAAGCTCTCTTATCCTTATTTTTTCATAAAGCCCAATAACTTTGTCGTAAATATCCTCTCGAAGAGTCTCTTGAGTCAACAAATTAACTTCATGTTTATTTTGTATTCCATATTTAATGTCGAATGTCCTAAGCAACCACGCATCTATGCTTGCAAAATCCCACTCTTCAACATATTTACCAATACACCAAGAGTTAATATTTTCTTCAACAGACTCCCTCAACATATCTTTTATCTTATCAAAAATACCTTTACCTTCTAATATTTCGCTTCTAAACTTATAAACAGCCTCCCTTTGTTTATTCATAACGTTATCAAAATCTATAAGCTGTTTTCTTATGTCAAAGTTCATACCCTCAACTTTTTTCTGAGCATTTTCCACAGCTTTAGATATCCAAGGGTGCTGTATATCTTCGCCTTCTTTGAGACCAAGTTTCTGCATAACCATAGACATTCTCTCTGAACCGAATAAACGCATAAGTTCGTCTTCCATAGACAAGTAGAATCTTGTAGAACCGGCATCTCCCTGTCTTCCTGAACGTCCTCTTAGCTGATTGTCTATTCTTCTGGACTCATGTCTTTCCGTACCTATTATGTGAAGCCCACCAAGATTTCTAATTTCTTCATTTTGCACAGGATCCCCTGCACCAAGAACAATATCTGTTCCTCTTCCAGCCATATTTGTAGCTATTGTTACAGCTCCTTTGATACCAGCTCTAGCTATAATTTGCGCTTCCTGTTCATGATACTTAGCATTTAAAACATTGTGCTGAATACCTTTTTTTTTAAGCATCGATGATATTTTTTCAGACTTTTCAATTGATCTTGTACCAACAAGCACAGGCTGTCCCTTTTTCCATAAACATTCGATTTCTTTTACTATCGCCTCATCTTTTTCTTTTCCAGTTCTATATATAACATCACCATAATCCTTCCTTATCATAGGATTATTCGTAGGAATTTCCACAACACCAAGTTTATAAATTTCCCAAAATTCTTCTACTTCTGTTAAAGCGGTACCCGTCATACCAGCTATTTTCTTGTACATTCTAAAAAAATTTTGAAAAGTTATGGTTGCAAGTGTTTGGTTTTCATTTGCTATTTTTAAATGCTCTTTCGCTTCTATTGCCTGATGAAGACCATCAGACCATCTCCTGCCAGGCATAAGCCTTCCAGTAAACTCATCAACTATTATAACTTCCCCATCTTTTACTACGTACTCCACATCTTTTCGATACAAATTATGTGCTTTTATGGCTTGTGTTATATGATACACCCACTCAGACTGCAAATCATCATAAATATTCTTTACGCCTAAAATTTTCTCAGCTTTTTGAACACCTTGTTCTGTTAAAACTACCGAATGATTCTTTTTATCTATAAGATAGTCATAATCTTTTGATAAATCAACATTATCGTATTTTGCTTTTATCTCTTCATTTTCAGTAACTATCCTACCCTTTAGCATAGGAACTATTTTATCTGAGACATAATATTTATCTGTGGATTGCTCTGCCGTACCAGAAATAACAAGAGGAACTCTTGCTTCATCTATAAGAATGGAGTCCACTTCGTCTATAATAGCATAATTTAAAGGAGGTAGAACTCTGTCCTCCTTTATAGTTACCATGTTGTCTCTAAGATAATCAAAACCGAGTTCATTGTTTGTAACATATGTTATATCACAGCTATACGCTACTCTTCTTTCTTCTTTACTTGTATTATGTCCTACGTTTCCTACTGTAAGACCTAACTTTTCATATACTACACCCATCCACTCTCTGTCTCTTTTAGCAAGATAATCATTGACTGTAACAACATGTACACATGTCTGAGGCAAAGCATTAAGATATGCCGCAAGTGTAGCAACTAAAGTTTTACCTTCACCCGTCTTCATTTCAGCAATTTTTCCTGTATGAAGAACATACCCACCAATTATTTGCACATCAAAATGTCTTAAACCTATCGTTCTAACAGATGCCTCTCTTACGCATGCGAAAGCTTCAGGTAAAATATTTTCTAAAGTTTCCCCTCTTGAAAGACGATTTCTAAATTCCACTGTCTTTACTTTTAGCTCATCGTCAGTGAGGCTTTTTATAGACGTTTCAAAAAAATTTACTTTTTCTACAATCGGTCTTATAGATTTTATATCTCTTTCGTTTTGCGAACCAAAAATTTTACCCAAGAAGCTTTTTAGCATATCTATATCAATTATGAACACCTTATCTTTTTCTTTACCTTAAGGATTTCTACATATCTACTATACTGCAACCTGCCTAATTATATAATTTTATTTATATGTACACAATATGTACACAAATATAAAATATAAATAATATTTAAAATGACTTGATAAATTTTAACAACTTCGATAATATAAATTTATATAAAACATAGTTTACCATAAACTGTTTTATAGACTTTTTACAAAGTTAGACTTCTCTAAGTCTTTTTGTCTATTTCAGAAAAAACCTATTCGGCAGCCTCATGGAAAATTTCAATAAAAAACTTAAACCAATATCTCCAACAGATTTAACACCCAATCTATTCTTTTATACTAGCTATGAGATTAAATTTTTTAATGATTTAATAGTTTATATAAATCTGACTGGACTTTAACAGGTTTTTATATTTTAATTTTCTCTAAACCAAAAAAAACCATTTACAATTCACGCTTAATAATATATCTATTACAGATATATTATTATCCTATTGATATTTAATTTTGCAGTAGAAAATTTATACCTGCAAAAACTGAAATATCATCTCTTAATCTTAACTAATTAGCTCATGCTTTCCCTTATCCAACTTATTTTCTATTCTTTAGGCATTTCTTATAACATTTCACTTGCTGTATAAGTTAAGCTTTTAAACTTATTCATACCATCTAAAGCTAACTCTGTTTTTATTTCTAACTGCTCATCATTTGCTAAACCTTCCCACTTTTTAATTCAGTATATAATTTTAATACTAATCTTTCCATAGTTCTGCTACTATTGTACTATTATACTCCATTTTCAACTTTTAATCAAATACCATATTCTAATTTCTTTTATATTTCCATAACTAAATAGCTATTTAGTTTATTTTAGATCCTAAATATGGGTTATTAGCTAAATTGTATTATATCGCTTAACTCTATTTCTATTGATCATCCAATATAAAAAAACCAAAAAGCATTCCAATGGTCTTCTATCTTTGTTATTTTATATCAATATTTTACATATCTTTACATTACATATCTTTACATATTTCAGATATCTCATCAACTAATACAATAATACAACAACACCCATTTATTGTTTCTTTCATATTCATTTCTATATCAAAATACCCTAATTCCAATTTATTAATCTTTTCACTTTAAGTTTATTACCATTACCATTATAAATACAACATGCACTATTATACACTTTTAACCCTACATTTTTACATTTTCACTATTTCTTTGATTGAGACACAAAATATATTCATTTATTTTAACACAACCCCTCCCCCATGCTAAACAAGTCTTTATTAATAACCTCATCATATAATAATATACAAGGAATATGGCGCATCATATCCTAACTAACCCACATTTTTCAGTGTCACTATAACCAAATGGCAAATTTTCATCTTCACCATATTCCGCCATATTTTAATATATTTCTCTTTATATTTGTCACAATACTCCAAATTTTTGTTCCTTTAATCTATTTTATCTTTTATCTTTTATCTTTTATCTATTCCAACGTATATTTTTCATTGCTATAATTCTTACTTTCCTTCTTTCCTTTAATTTTATCGCGATTTGCTAAATCCACTAATTTGTATAAAAAATAATTTAATTTTGTGTTGATTTTCGAAATATCACTACTTATATCAGCCACACATATACATCACATACATAATATATAACACCATCACTGAACTCTGATTTCTAGTTATTGAATTTTGATATCATGCCAAATAAAATTTTTACCCTGCCATAATCCAGATTAATGACCACCTATAAACCTGTATTACTAATAAACTTAAAATTACTTCTTCTAATACAATCATATAATCATATAATCATATTTCTGTTATTAAAGCACATATCGCTGCATTACTAACTGTTAATTTAAAAAAAATAAATATCACACATGCTATCGCATAAATATCAGTTCTTAGATTTTAAAGAAAGAATTAAATTAATAATTTTTGATAAGAAGAGATTATTAAAAATTAAACTACATGAATTTTGAGACAATTTGATTGAAAATAAAAATATATTTTTTGGCAAGTTTTATCCTGTCCTTCTCTTGTATAAGAGTTCTTTCTTTTAAACACTCTAACAGAGTGAGCTTATTTTGCGGGGAATTGAAACATTTTACAGATAAACCTTCACGCAAAAGCCTTAGTCCTAGCATTATTGTTTCAGCCGTATAAAGTTTTTCGTCAATATATACATTTTCTATCGTACAGTCTATGCCATTTTCAATAAAGTTTATATATTTTTCAATATTTTCTATGTTTTTATATCTGTTTTTTTTTAAATATCCGCAAGCGCTGGCTCCAAGTCCTATATATTCCAAATTCCGCCAATAATTTGTATTGTGCAAAGCTTCTTTATTCTTTTTAGCCCAGTTTGAAATTTCATAATGAACGTATTCAGCATGTTCCAAAATCTCTACACTTTTTTCATACATTTTACTTTGCAATTTACCATCTGCAACAATGCCGTTTTTATAAAAAATCGTATTTTTTTCTACTGATAAAGGGTACAATGATAGATGATCGCTGTTGAATAACAATATTTTTTTTAAAACGCTTTCCCAATCATCAATTGTTTGATTTGGTAATCCGTATATTAAATCTATGTTTACATTATCAAACCCTTCATGTTTTACATTATCATAACAGATACAAAAAGTTTTTAAGTCATGTATACGCCCTAAATATTTTAAATATTTATCTTCAACAGATTGAAGTCCTATACTTAATCTATTGACACCAAATTCTTTTAGAATAATTAATTTTTCTTTTGAAACCGATTCCGGATTGAGTTCAAAGGTAAATTCTTTTATTTTTGATAAATTGAAGATATTGCTTAAAAATGTTAAAAGTTTTTGTATTTGTTTAGAGGATAAAACAGACGGAGTGCCACCACCAATATACATTGAACTTATTTTTCTACTTTTAAACTTTTGGGAATGTTTTATCAAAGAATCAATATATTTATCAGCTAAATCAATATCGTATCTTACTGATAAAAAATCACAATAAAAACACTTTTGTCTACAAAACGGGATGTGGATATATAAACCTATCATATGTATAAACCATTAACACTTATCTTTCAATAAGTATATAAAATTTAACTATCTGTCTTTACCTGCTTTGGCATATCTTTAAACAGTTCGGCTATACCCCCAAGAGACGCTGTAACTCCTGCAGTCTCTAAAGGTAAAAATACTTTTGTAGCTTGTCCATCAGCAACCTTGCCCAAAGCCTCCAGATATTTTATGGCGATAAGATCGTTTGTAGGTTTTCCTTCATGTATAGCTTTATAAACCATTTCAATTTTATATTTCTCTGCTTCAGCAACTTTTCTTATAGCTTCAGCTTCACCAATAGCCTCTAAGACTTGTTTCTCTTTTACGGCTTCTGCGGCAAGAATAACAGCCTGTTTAGCGCCTTCTGCCTTAAGAATAGCAGATTGTCTTAATCCTTCAGCTTCCAAAATATTCGCCCTCTTTTCTCTCTCAGCTTTCATTTGTTTAGACATGGCGTCTGTAATATCTTTAGGAGGATCGATTTTTTGTATTTCAACTCTTGTAACTTTTACACCCCACTTGTCCGTTGCTTCATCCATTACAACCCTCAACTGTGTGTTTATTTTTTCTCTTGACGTAAGAGTGCTATCCAATTCCATATCACCTATTACGTTTCTTAGGTTTGTCTGAGCAAGTTTTAAAGCTGCAAGAGCAAAATTTTCAATATTATAAACTACTTTTACAGGATCTGTAACCTGAAAATAAATTATAGCATCAACTACAACAGACACATTATCTTTCGTTATAACGCTTTGCGGAGGAACGTCAATAACACGTTCTCGCATATCTACTTTAAGCATTCTTTGAAATATAGGAACTATAATATTTGCCCCAGAGTCTTTTGTGCCTGTATACTTACCTAAAGTTTCAATAAGTCCTTTTTCATATTGTTTTATTATTTCTATGGAATTAGCTATAAAAACCACAACAAACACCGTAATAATGATTCCTAAAACTATCATCTTATATCCTCCTCTATTCATACATAAATAACATTAACATATTTTCCATTATTTCTTTCTTTGCTACTTTTCAACTGTCAAAGTGGTACCACTTATCCTTTTAATTTTTACAGCCTCACCTTCTAAAACTTCAACGTTTGATTCAGCTCTCCAAATTTCTCCAAAAACCTTTACAAAACCAGGATTAAAAGGAATAATTTTACTAGTAACAATGGCTTTAGCCCCTATAAGACTGTCAACATTTGATTCTATAGTTTTTGACTTTTTTACAATCTTTTTAAAAAATGAACTTATAAAATATAAAGATAAAATTGAAAATATAATAAAAACAATAATTTCAATCCAAACTGAACTGAAAAGATAAGCCGATCCTGCGGCAAAAAATGAACCAACAGAAAGACACAAACAAAAGAAGGACGAAGTTGTTATTTCACAAATTGCAAAAACAACAGCAATTATAAACCATATGGGCCATGTCATGATATAAACTTCCAGCGCGTTACAGGCCAATACAAAAACAAAGCTTTTCCTTTTATATATTTGTCAGGTAATGGCCCCCAAAAACGCGAGTCAAAAGAAAAATCTCTATTATCTCCCATCATCATATAACAATCTTTAGTCACAATAACAGGACCAAAATTATCTCTTATAAAAATATGCGGTATGGATGTAAAACTTCCCTTTTCCCAAGCTTGCTGATAATCCCCCTCATTTTCAAACAGTTTAAAGCTTTCAAAAATAGAGTTATCATTATAAACTGTATAAACTTCTTTTATAAAAACATCGTTCAAGTAAAGTTTTTTATTTCTTATTTCAACTTTATCACCAGCTACGCCAATACATCTTTTTATAAAATCTTTTTTAACTCCATGCTTTCTTTCGGCAGACGTCAAAGCCTCAGGAGGACATTGAAAAACAACAACATCACCCCTTTCTATCTTTTTTAAAGCACCACAACGCTTTCCGATGTGTTTAAACGGTACTCTAAAACCATAAAAACACTTATTAACAAAAAGATGATCTCCTTCAAGAAGAGTGTTTCTCATGCTTCCAGATGGTATTTTAAAAGCCTGAATAAAAAAAAACATAATAAACGACGCTATTATTAAAGCAGTCCAAATAGTATCAGTCCATGAATAAACGTTTTGAAATAATTTTTTAGAAATTTGTGTTTTAAAACATTTTTTAGAAATCTGCATTGTCATTGCTATTACAAAAACAATACATCCTGCAATAAAAAGTTTCAATTCCATGATATTTTTATACCTCATTTAGCATAGCGCTTATTTATCATTTATTCTAAGAATAGCCACAAAAGCTTCTGGTGGGATTTCTACTCTGCCAAACCGTCTCATTTTACGCTTGCCTTCTTTTTGTCTTTCAAGCAACTTACGTTTTCTGGTTATGTCACCACCATAACACTTTGCAAGAACATCTTTATGTATAGCCGATATTGTTTCCCTAGCAATTACTTTATTGTTTATCTTTACCTGTATAGGTATTTCAAACATATGTCTTGGGATAATACCTTTTAATTTCTCTGCAAGACAATGAGCAAAAGCTTGAGCTTTGTCCTTATGTATAATAACTGTAAAAGCATCTACGACTTTTGAATTTATCATAATCTCAAGTTTTACTAAATCTCCAAGTTGAGGCTCTATATGTTCATAATCAAAAGAAGCATACCCTTTCGAAACTGATTTCAACTCATCGTAAAAATCAACTATTATCTCCGCAAGTGGTATATGATATTTCAAAAGTGCTATTTTAATACTCATATACTTTACTGAAATCTGCTTTCCTCTTCTTTTCTGACAAAGGTCAAACATAGCTCCTAAATGTTCAACATGGCAAACGATGGTAGCCTCAACATACGGCTCCCAAACTTCTTCAATATCGACATTATTTGGAAATTTAGAAGGAGTATCTATAGTAACATATTTTCCTTTAGTTTTCACTTTATAAACAACATTTGCCGCCGTAACAAAAAGACTTAAATCAAACTCTCTTTCAAGCCTTTCTTTAATTATTTCCAAATGTAAAGAACCTAAAAATCCGCATCTAAAACCAAATCCTAAGGCCACAGATGTTTCATGGGAGTATGCAAATGAAGCGTCTGAAAGTTTGAGTTTTTCCAAAGCAATCTTCAAACTGTTATATTCAGAAGTATTGTTTGGATAAAAACCCGCAAAAACAAATGGATTTACTTCTTTATATCCTTTGTGAGGATGTTTTGTTGGATTTAAACTCTCAGTTATAGTGTCACCAATTTTTATATCCCTAATGTCTTTTATGCCGGCAACTACATATCCCACTTCACCTGAAAAAAGTTCTGATGATTCTATCATCTTTATTTTCATATATCCAACTTCAAGAACTCTATGTTCAACTCCAGAGGCCATAAAACGAACCTTCATCCCTTTGCGTACTTTGCCATTAAAAATTCTTACTATAACTATAACACCTCTATAGGATTCATAAAAAGAATCAAAAATTAAAGCCGATAAAGGCTCATCGTTTATAATTTTCGCCGGAGGAATATTTGCAATAACAGAATCAACCACTCCTTTTATTCCTATGCCTTTCTTAGCACTCACAAGAAGTGGTTCAACATTTACACCAAGACCTTCTTTAATTTGTTTATATGCACTGTCAATATCGGCAGTTGGCAAGTCTATTTTGTTTATAACAGGAACGATTTTTAAATTAGCATTCTTAGCAAGCATGGTATTTGCAAATGTTTGAGCTTCAACCCCTTGAGTAGCATCTATCACTAAAATAGCACCTTCGCAAGCTACCAAAACTCTTGAAACTTCATATGTAAAATCAACATGGCCTGGTGTGTCTATCAAATTTAAAACATAGGCCTGACCACTACTAGTTATATAGTTCATTCTTACGGCTTTAGCTTTTATTGTTATTCCCCTTTCCCTTTCAAGCTCCATACCGTCAAGTATTTGGTCTTTCATTTTTCTTTTTAAAATTGTTCCAGTATATTCAATAAGTCTGTCGGCAAGAGTGCTTTTCCCGTGATCAATATGAGCTATAATGCAAAAATTTCTTATGTTAGACATTGCAATATTTTCCCTTAATAATCATTTTTTATTTTTGAAGCATAAAAAATATTAAAGCTCTTAAAGTTATGTAAACATCCTTTTCGACATCATTAACCCGAGCTATAAACTGCAATCCTTAAATGATCAATAAACTACAACATCCACTTTCATCGTAAACAACTAGACATGTTTTTAGAAAGTAAATTATGTCAAAACTTATAGAGTTTGAATCATTAGAAACTATTTTTCCATAATACTCTTTCAAAATATTTAACCGCAACTTGAAACCTGACTATCTCTCTTGAATATACTTCTTTGACTGGTCCAATTTTTACTTATATCAATCTGACTATACAAACCACCACAACAGCCATATGAGAATATCTAAAATTTCAAAGTTTTGTTAAAAACTTTTACTGAACAATTTGTCCAAAAAGAACAATCTGCATAAAACAATCAAAACAAAAAAAGCTAAAATTTTTTCATCGTATCCTCTCTATAACAATCGGATTATTTGTAAAAAAATCAACTTTAAGATTATTTCATTCTTTTAAGTCGTTTTTCAGTAACTTTTTTCTCAGTAAATCCAAAACCATATTGACCGCTTTGTCTTTTATGACTTTTCGTGTTCCGATAAAATTGAATTTAAAACTTTCTGTTTTTTTATTGTCAGCAAAACCAACGTAAACTAAACCAATAGGCTTGTCTTTTGAGCCTCCACCAGGACCCGAAATACCGGTAACAGAGAAAGCGCAATCACTTTCTGAAAGACTCAAAATACCCCTAGCCATTTCTTTTGCAATCTCTTCACTTACCGCCCCAAACTCCTTTAAAGTTTCTTTTTTTACACCAAGAATTTTAAATTTAGATTCATTGGAATAAGCTACTACAGATGTCTTAAAGTACAAAGAACTGTCTGCAATATCTGTAATAGCCGACGCTATTTTCCCTCCGGTGCAAGACTCTGCAAAAGAAATAGTTTTTTTTCTTTGAATAAGAAGTTTTCCCACAGCAGATGCAAGAGAATCATCGTTATATCCAAAAATATTATCTTTTAAAACTTCTCCAAATCTTAAATTTAAATTCTTTATTAAACTATCTACAACAAGCTCGTCAATTCCTGAAACTGCAAATTTTATATCTACTATAGAATCGCTTGTCAAAATACCAAACTTCACAGCTTGCGGGTTTTCAAATTTAACTTTCTCAATAACAGGTTCTATTGCTTCAGCAACTGCAGATTCTGATAAACCAAATATACGCAAAGAAAAATTTTTTCTTATAACAGAAGAATAACTTTTCAAAAACGGTTCAACGTTTTCTTCAAATATCGGCTTCATTTCTCTTGGAGGGCCCGGAAGCAAAAACAAAACTTTACGATACTTTTTTCCATTGCTCTTAAATTCAAAATGTAACATTTGTCCAGGTGCTGTGCCCAAACGATTTTCCAAAACTTTAGCACCGCTAATTATATTAGCTTGTCTTTCGTTAATTTTTGGTATTTTTAAAATTGATTTTTTAACAAAGTATTCTTGTATAGACTTTAAAACTTTCTCGTCATAGTAAACTGGAAGCCCCAAGCATTTGGCTACAGCTTCAACAGTTATGTCATCAAAAGTTGGACCAAGTCCTCCTGTTATAACTATTATATTACTTCTTACAAAAGCAACATTAAAATGCTTTACCAAATCTTGTTTTTTATCACCTATGTTAGTAATATAAGACAACTCAAGGCCTATGTTAAATAATCTTAAACCTATATAAGTCGCATTTGTATTAAGCTTTCCAGATAGAAGTTCGCTTCCTGTACAAATAAGTTCTATTTTCATAAAGTTAAAACTCTATAACATCTATTATGCCTTTTATTATATCTTTCATATTTGCTTTAACTTTTTTAGGTTTTACAACATTATCATAAACTGCAGTGTCAGGATCTTTTAGACCATGTCCTGTAAGTATACACACAGCTTTCCCAAGCTTATTATTTTTAAAATATCCCAACTTGACATATTTTATAAGTCCAGCAACAGATGACGCTGATGCAGGCTCACAAAAAATACCTTCTGTAGCAGCTACAATTCTATACGCCTCCAATATTTCTCCATCAGTTACTTTATCTATAACACCGTTTGATTCACTTCTTGCCTCTATTGCCGTTTTCCAAGAGGCAGGATTTCCTATTCTTATAGCAGTAGCTATTGTCTCAGGTTTTACTATAGAATGCCCTTCAACTATAGGAGCAGCGCCTGATGCTTGAAAACCCATCATTTTCGGAAGAGCATATTTAGAAGGTTCTGCTTTATTATAATCTTTATATCCTTTCCAGTACGCCGTAATATTTCCAGCATTGCCAACAGGCATAAATTGATAATCAGGGGCTTCTCCTAAACTTTCGCATATTTCATATGCAGCTGTTTTTTGCCCATCAATCCTGTATGGATTAACAGAATTTACTAAAGTTATAGGATACTTCCCACTTAACTCTTTTGCTAAATTCAACGCATCGTCAAAATTGCCACTTATTTCCAAAACTTCAGCTCTGTGCATAACAGCCTGAGACAATTTTCCCAAAGCTACTTTTCCATCAGGTATAAGCACAACGCATTTTATACCTGCCCTTGCAGCATAAGCTGCTGCTGACGCAGACGTATTTCCAGTAGAAGCGCAAATAATAACTTTACTTCCAACCTCAACAGCTTTTGAAACAGCCATTGTCATTCCTCTATCTTTAAACGATCCCGTAGGATTCATACCTTCAAACTTAAAATATATTTCACCGTTAATCCCTATTTTTAAAGAAAAATTTTTAGCTTTTATAAGTGGGGTATTCCCTTCATAAAGAGATATAACAGGAGTAGTATCGTTTACTGGCAAAAACTTTCTGTATTTTTCAATTAAGCCTTTGTAAACCATTCTATTTATCCTTTTTTTCAAAATACAATATTATAATATTAATATATTTTATTATTTTCAGACTACTAAAGCAATGAATAAAAAATAAACTCGCGTTGAAAAAATATTAAAGTATAACATCTCATGCATTGCAGTCTAATTCGCAATATAATTTATATATTTATATAAATATTTATTCAAAAGTATAACAGAATGTGAACTTCCAAAAAATACAACTTTACTTTTACTAGGGTAACTAGTAGGGTAATTAGATTGATAAGATATAAAAATGTGATTGTTTTTTTACTGCGTGGTTAAAACATTCTATTCGTAAAAAATTACAAAAAAAGTAGAAAGAAGATACTTTAAGATTAGACAGAGATATAATAAACACTATACTATAAATTACTAAGTAATAAAATTTGCTACTCATATGTTATTTATAACTAATGGGAGGGGTGGCTGACGGGGCTTGAACCCGCAACCTTCGGTTCCACAAACCGACGCTCTATCCAATTGAGCTACAACCACCAACAAAACGTCTCCGGCGTGAGTTGAACACGCAGCCTACTGCTTAGAAGGCAGTTGCTCTATCCAATTGAGCTACGGAGACATCAATCTAATCCCCATTATAAGAGAGATGTTGAGATGAGAGATATTATAACAAAACATTATCATTGCATCAATAATAATAGCCTATCAATTTTGAATTTATAAGTTAAATAAAGAGATAGTTTTATGCGTTGCGTATCAATAAAGAGTAAGCATGATAAATTTACGACTAAAATTATCTCTAAAAAATAAAACGATTTTTACGCTTACAATTTAAGATTTGTTGAACAAAACAAGTATGCATAAACAAAAACCCATCCGAGTCAAAAAAAACAAAACTTCTTCCTAAATCTTCTACAATTTAAGCTATACAACCGAATATACAAAAAAAACATTACTGCAGTTCTTAAAACAATAAGGAACCTTAAAAAAATTTTAAAGATAAACATATAGCTCTTTCAAAATAAAAAAAACGATAAAACTTAAAAACATACATAAAGCTTGCTGCTAAAATATGCTTATGTCTGAGACCTGCAAAATCATTTTTTATGTTTTGCATTAAAAAACTTTTATCGCCAAGTTATCTCAATGACTTCAAAGTATCTAAATAAAATTTTTTAAATAGAAGAAAAATTTATTTGATATTATATAATAAAATGCAAAATTATATAGCAAACTTTTAGTTTTAAAGGGCTAAACAACATAACACCGCCTTGTAAGATGTGATAATAAACTAAGAATATTTTGATATTTTAGCTTGTTTCTTGCTTTCTGTGTTTTATAGTATACCGCAGAAGTTGCAGAATATTTTATGGTTGTTATTTTCAGAAAACATATAAAGCTTGCTTTGCGTTTTCATATAAAAATATTCAAAAGTCAAAAAGAGATTATTATTAAGCCCATTAAAGCTATAGATAAAAACAGTTATGGTCAGTTTTTTACAGTAATCAGTAACCTAAGTATATCTAATCCTAAACGTATGGCCTTAGTTATACTAAAATTGATATAATTCTTTCTAATATGAAAAAAAAACTGTTTCCTCTATAGGTGAATTTGAGCTTATAGAAATAATAAAACACAAATTTGCTAAACTTAACTATAACAAAAACATAGTTGTAGGGATCGGTGATGATTGTTTTTGCTTTAAAGCAGGCAAAAGTATTATTTGTATTACAAAAGATATGTTAGTAGAAAATGTTCATTTTAAAAAAAAATGGATAACTGCCAAAAATCTTGGACAAAAAGCAATTGAAGTGAATGTAAGCGATATCGCCACTATGGGCAATGTGACCCCAGCGTACGTATTTATAGGATTGGGCATTCCAGCTGATACCACTAAAAAGTTTATTACAGACTTAGTCAATGGTTTTAAGACGGCTTGCAATAAATACCAAATGATAGTAGCAGGAGGCGATACAGTAAAAGCTGACAAAATAACGATATCAGTTACTGCTGTTGGAATAACAAAAAATAAGGTAGTAAAAAGAAGTAAAGCAAAACAAGGAAATTTGATAGGGGTAACAAATACTTTCGGAGACGCAGGAGGTGGAATTGCACTGCTTTATAAATATGGAATAAAATATAAATATTCACAAGAAGAACGTTCATTAATAGCTAAGCAGAATACTCCAAATGCAAGGCTTAAAGAAGCACATAAAATAGCAAAATATTTAACGTCTTTAACAGACGCTTCAGATGGACTATATATTTCAATCGAGCTTCTTACAAAAAATTTTAATCTTGGAGCTGATATTTATATCGATAAAATTCCACTATCCGAAAATCTAAAAAAAGTTTTTAGAGACAAGAATAAATGTTTAGATTTTGCTCTTTTTGGCGGCGAAGATTATGAGCTTGTATTTACAGTTCCAAAGTCTAAAGCCAAAATAGTACAAAAACTTGTTCCGCAAGTTACATATATTGGCAAGATAAATTCATCAAAAAAAATTAAATATTTTCGCAATGACAAAGAAAAAAAAATTAAATATTTGGGATTTAAGCATTTCTAAAAAAAATGTTTTCATAACAAAAACTCCTCAAGAAACAAAAAATTTAGGTACGACTTTTGCAACATTATTAAAGGGCGGAGATATTATATTTTTAAAAGGCAACTTAGGCAGTGGCAAAACAACATTTACACAAGGCGTTGTAAAAGCATTTGGCAATAAAACCTTTGCCAAAAGTTCAAGTTTTATGCTTGTAAACGAATATAAAGTTACAAACAACTTAAAACTCTTCCATTTAGATCTGTATAGATTGAAACCATCTAATGTATGGGATATAGGCATAGAAGAATATATTTATAGCAATAATATTTCGCTTATAGAATGGGCTGACAGACTCACTGGCGCTGAAAAAGACAATCACTGGAATGTTAAAATTGAAAACCTCATCATTGGAAGAAAAATTATAATAGAAAATACTAAAAGATAACAAAAAAATTATAGATGAAAATTTTAGCTGTTGAAACTTCAGGCAACACATTTAGTGTGGCGTTAAACGAAAACAACATTACTATAGCATCGTGTTATTATGAACATAGACACATACATTCCGAAATAATTATTCCTTCTGTAGAAAGGCTACTAAAAAATACCAATATTTCCATTGAAAGCATAGATAAATTTGCCGTATCTGTAGGCCCAGGAAGTTTTACTGGAATAAGAGTCGGTATGACAGCAATCAAAACATTTGCACAAATATTAAATAAACCCATAGCAGCCATAGACTCCCTAATGATTTTGAAAAATTCTATTATTGAACAAAAAGGTGTTAAAATAGTTGCGGCAATAGATGCATTGAGAAGTGAGGTTTATATTAAACAAAAAAATCAAATTATTATTAAAAACATAGATTTATTTATAAAAAATTTAAAGATGTGTAAAAATAAAATTCTTATAGTAGGAAATGCGTCAGAAATATACAGAGAAAAATTTATAAAAAGTTTAGGGAAATACAGTGTTTCTCTGCCACATATAATGAATGTGCCAAAAGCTGAAGTTTTGGCTTCTCTGGCATACAGTCTGCCAGCTTTAAATTATACAGATATAAAACCTCTTTACATACGTCGCTCTTGGGCAGAAGAAATAAAAAAAAATAGAAAACCTTATCTTTAAGCTGTTTTACTTTAATTAAATTTTTATGCTTATGTTATTTCTTTTCTTCCTTAAGATTTTTTTTAGTAATTTTTAAATATTTTTAGATTCTGTTTTTAAATTTTTTAACGTTTTTTGATAAGTGTTCATTTCATCGTATTTATATATAATATATATCTAATACTATAACTTATCTTCAAACGCCATACGTTTTAAAATTATAAAAAACTCTTGCTTATTGTGGGGGCATAACGGGACATCGGGAGACATAACGAACAATCAGCTTTCCATAATCTATTCTATAACTCTACAAGTAGAAAAAATATATCTTTTTCTTATCTAATTTAAAATTACAACATCTTCAAATTTAAAACCTTCTAAATATCTCCAAAAAAAACAGCGTTTAATAATTTTTTACTAAACATGTTTGTTGTTATTGTTAAATCTTTGACATCTAAAATAACTTTTGCCAATAGATTTCTTATCATCATCTACTTTAGTTGCTTCTTACTGCTAATTTAAAAAATCAAATGCTTTTATTATCAATTTAACCCCATCTTTTATCAAAACTATCGTAAATCTTACAATCTTTTCCAATAAACACATTCATGTCAGCATAAACACTTGAGTTGTAAGAAACTATTATCTTCCCTACGCCTAAAATATTAAATATTTTTAATGCCTGTATAAAATTCCCTTTATAGTCCTTTATTAAAGTTACATCGTACACAATAGGAAAACTTCCCCAGTCCAAAACGTCAAATTTATTTGCTCTTAAAAGCCATGTTACTTTTTCAGCCATACGAAACTGTCCTGAAGCATTTTTTATATCAATTGCAACATTTTTTTTATTTATATTTACATCGTTATAATATATTTTACCCAAGAACTCTTCAATATCTTGTTTGTTGGGCTCAATTCGCATTCTTGTGTACTTTACAGGCATATCGCAAAGCATAACTATAGGCTTCTGTTTTTTTATTCTAAAAATCAAAGCAGTTAACAATATTTTCGAAATATTTGTATTTATATATTTATAATTTTTTTGAATTTTAAAAAATCTATAAGGAAGTAAGCATAAAACTCGTTCTATTGTTTCTAAACAACTCAATAATTCCAAATCTTTATTTTCAAACTTATTTACAGCTAATAGAGATTTAATATTTTCATCACTACCAAACATATCGTTAAACGTTTTAAAGCTCATATTGATATAAAAATCTGATGAAGCGGCATTACAGATAACTTCATATAAATCCAAATAAAATTTATTTACAGCACTGTCTAAACCTTTTTTTACATTTTCATAAAATAGAGTTTTTAAACTTCTTGCTTTTTCTTTTTTCTTAAAAACAACAGCTTCAGTATTCACTCTTAAAATTTTTAATAATTTGTTTTTACAGTCATATATAATTTGGTATGAATCAAAACGATCTGCAAATGCACCGTCTAAATCATACAATAGAACTGAAAAAGAAAAACTATCATTATCTTTGATTTTTCTAAATACTACATCAAGTTTACATACACAGATATATACTACAACAAAAACAATCAAAAATAGGCAAATAGTAATAACCTTTATTTTGCCAATTTTTTTTAATGTTTGAAACATCGCCAATTCCACACATCTCACGTATCTATAGTTTAAAAAAAATCAACAGCTATCGTAAAAACATAAGGAAAACCTTTTCTGGAAAGTCGCACCTCAAAAAACCTTGTTTAAGTTTTTCTTTTGCCATTTTCTCTTAAAACTATTTAAACACTCCAAAATGCTCACATGTTTTTCATACCAAACTCTCTACTCTGCCATAGACTTTGCGCAATTATGTAAAATTCCGCAAGTCATTCTTTTAAGAGCATTAACCCCATTTTTCTACAAACAAAAACTGTAAGATTTATAAACACACTATCAAATAGTATTATCCTAAACGTTTGAGACGAACTTAGACGCAAATATTAAACACTCAAAATCTCTTTCTTTCACATCAAGTGTCTGTTTATGTTTCATTTATACAACCCACGCTCAACAATATAATTATAAACATTTTTATCTAAAAGCATCTCAAATTTTTTAAAACCTTCTTTTATCATTTGTCTTACTCCTGTAGATGAAATATCTTCAGTTTCATTTTGAGCAACTATGCACCGATCCAAATATTTTATGTCTTTTTTTATATTTATACATGGTCTTTTAACAACCATAAATTTATAGTGACTTGCCAAATAATCTATATTTTTCCACGTAGGCAACTCTAAAAGAGAATCTAAGCCTATAATCATATATATCTCATCTTTTGGATACAAACTTTGAAAATAATCTAATGTTTGATATGAATAAACTACTTTCTTTTTTAAAACTTCATATAAACTTATTTCAATCTGTGACAAACCTTTAGTAGCAATCTTCAACATTGCAACTCTGTCATCAGTACTTGCATACTGTTTATTTTTATGTGGAGGAGTATGGGCTATGACAAAAATAACTTTCTTGAAATCACATGACTTTAACGCAAATTTTACAAGCTGAATGTGCGATTTATGGACAGGATCAAAAGATCCACCAAAAATGGCTATTTTACTCATTTATATTTCCTATATTTTGCTTTGCTTCTACCTCAAGCCAAAAACCATCATTCCCTTTTCAAAGGCACAGCTATATTTATCCAACCTTCGCTTTTTAACTATATTAACAACCTTTCCTTAGACAAATCTAAAAACTCCTGGACTATTTTTTTATGAACCACTTCCTTATAATTGATGACAACAGCACAACAACTTTTTAACTGAAAATTCACAACAGCTTTTTAAAACAAAGCACAAACATATAATTAAAATATAAATAAAATAACAGCTCTTTAGCATAAAGGTTTCTTTCAAAAGAATATTTTGTTCTATTTTTTGTCATGCTTTAACGTACAAAAATGCATATTTTATGCCTTTATCTCTAGAAAGAAGCACTTTAAAATTTTTTCTATGCTTAATATTGCTTTCCAAATCACTACAGTTCTATAAATATTATGTGTTTAAATTATATAATAATAAACATAAAAATCAGTATAAATTTTCTCATCATATTAATTTTCTTAAAAGATGTGTGAAATACAACAAATTTTATCATTTTCAGTTAAAAGCGATAAAAGCCTTACAGCAAACTCTGGCAACGCTCTCTAATTGTGTATAATTAGTATTGCATAACATAAATATAACATATAACTACACTAAACCTCTACAAACCTTCCATACTTGAAAGCTCCATTTGCTTCAAAAAATCTTTATTGGACTTTGAGTTTAAAACCCTTTTTCTTAATTCTTCCATAATTTCTATGGAATTCATTGAATTCATCCATTTTCTGAGTATCCACATTTTATTTTTTTCATCTTCGCTTAAAAGAAGTTCTTCTTTTCTAGTGCCAGAACGTAAGAGATCTATAGCAGGAAATACTCTTCTATCAGCGAGCTTCCTGTCAAGATAAATTTCACAATTGCCAGTACCTTTAAACTCTTCAAATATAACATCATCCATTCGACTGCCAGTTTCAACAAGAGCAGTACCTATTATTGTTAAACTACCCCCTTCTTCGATATTTCTCGCCGCACCAAAAAATCTTTTTGGCCTCTGTAGGGCATTTGAGTCTAATCCTCCAGAAAGAACTCTCCCGCTTGAAGGCATAGCCACATTATAAGCTCTAGCAAGCCTAGTAATAGAATCCAAAAGAACCACAACATCTCTACCATTTTCAACCATTCTTTTGGCTTTTTCTATAACCATCTCAGAAACCTGTATGTGCCTGTCTGATGATTCATCAAAAGTTGAAGAAATAACCTCACCATTTACAGAGCGCTGCATATCAGTAACTTCTTCAGGTCTCTCATCTATGAGCAACACCATAAGCACTATGTCTGAATTATTTTCAGTAATTGCGTTAGCTATTTTCTGCAAAAGTACAGTTTTACCACTTCTTGGAGCAGCATTAACAAGTACCCTCTGCCCTTTCCCTATAGGTACCAGCATATCAATAACTCTTGTGGACACTTCTTCTTTTTTTGTTTCAAGAATAATCTTTTCATTAGGGTATAAAGGTGTCAAATTATCAAACAAAATTCTGTCCCTTATACCTTCCAAGTTCTCCTGCCCATTAATTGATTTAACTTGAAGCAAAGCAAAGTATCTCTCAGACTGAGACTGCGGAGGACGAACATATCCAGCTACAGTATCGCCTTTTCTTAAAGCAAACTTCTTTATTTGAGATGGGGAAATATAGATATCATCAGGACCTGGCAGATAGTTGTAATCCGGAGATCTCAAAAATCCAAAACCATCAGGTAAAATTTCTAAAACACCTTCATCATAAACTTGTTTATTCTCTTTTGACTGTTCCTCAAAAATTCTAGCTATCAATTCCTGCTTCCTTAAACCTGCGACACTGTCAAGTTGAAGTTTTTTTGCCGTCTCTATCAGCTCTGCCATTGTTAGTTTAGACAAAATTGACATATTCATAGATTTATCTTTTTCCATTAACTCACTCCTTGGAGTCAAAATACTATACAAAAACTTAAAAAATTGTAAAAATATAGTATAGTTTAAAATTCCATTAGCTATTGCTGATTTGATTTATTTTGTTTGTTATTCTTGACTTGTGTAAAAATCTTAGTTATAGAAGATATTAATACAATATAATGAAATATTATCATTATTTAAAACTAGATGTCAATAATCCGTATATATTTTTTATTTTTTTTTTCAGACTTCTTTTAGAACCTGAATTATCTACTACAAAATCGGAAAGTTTAATTTTTTCTTCCATAGACATTTGTGAAGAAGCTATTCTTTTTTTTATCTCATCATCGCTTAATCCATCACGAAGTGCCAAGCGTTCAATTTGAATATCATAAGGAATTTTAATCGTAACAATTTTATCGCAAACTTTACCTAAGTCTGTTTCAAAAAGAAGGCGAGCATTGACAACGATAACTTCTTTTTCCACAATTTTTTTTAAAATGATTTCGTTTATACGAAAAAATATACGACTATGAAGAATTTCCTCAACTTTGAACTTTGAACTAACGTCAGAAAAAATTATATCGGCAAGCTTTTTTCTATTTAAAGTCCCATCTACAGATAAAATATCATCCCCAAAAACCTTTACAATTTCTTTCAAAGCTGGTTTGTCTTTACAAGTAAGCTCTTTTGCAACAGCATCCGCATCTATGCAAAATGCCCCTAACTCCTCAAAATATTTAGCACTTTCACTTTTACCGGAAGCAATATCACCTGTTAAACCTATTATCATATCTTTTTTTATCTCTCCCAAATTATATCCAACTTTAACAACAATAATCATGGGAAAATATCTAACACCATTCTTTCTGCAACATTCCTTATCTGGACGCAAGTATAACTGCTCTGAAAAATCAAAAGACAATAAGCATTTGGCTATGTCAAAATTACAAATTTTCCAAACGTTTCTAAAGCTATCAAGCAAGGGTTCGGAATTTTTATATTAAGTATTTCCCTTACCGTAACGATAACGATGACACGAATGTCCGTCCATTCATTAAATACATTAATAAACTTTTTATCTCTTGAAATACGATCTTAAAACAATTAAGATAACTTGAAAATAATTGACTGGTATAAAATCTCTCTCCATAGATTTAGAGATAAATGCTTTTTTAAATCTCTGGCCATAAATTGGATTTTCATAGAAATATTCTATAAATTAAGATCTATTAAAGGCAATAATAGCTTTAACTTTCAAAGAATCAGTGTTAGATATTACTGTCTTTAAAAAAATTCACCAGTATCTTTTTATTATAATACCAATAACCTCTAAAGTTCTTGTTGGGAATATTTGCCCACAAGGCTTTTAAATTCATGTCTTTCAAAAAAAGAAACTGCTTCATCAACATCCAAGTCTTTATTTTCAAAATTATTTAGCTTGTAATCTAAGGGAACGTTAAAATCAAGCTCTATCAACTTTTTACTAAGCTCAGCATTGTCTCTACCCTGTTGCAATAATTTTCCAACTCTACCTTTTATTGAGCCTGCATTTTGCAATATATTTTTAAGGGTTCCGTATTCTTTTAGAAGCTTTACAGCTGTTTTATTACCTATTCCTTTTATGCCAGCTACATTGTCAACCACATCGCCAGTCAAAGCAAAAATATCAATCAGTTGATTTGGTTTAACTCCATACTTTTCCTCAACCTTTTTTACATCGTACATTATATCTTTAGAGTCATTCCAAACTAAAACATTTTCGCCTTCAATCAACTGCAACATGTCTTTATCGCATGTTGCAATTATAGTTTGAACAGAATTTTCTTTATTATGTTTTACTATTGTTGCTATTAAATCATCTGCTTCATAACCTTGAACCTCTACTCTAGAAACATTCAACGCATCAACAGCCTCTCTCACCAAAGGCATCTGACTGATAAGCCCTTCGTCCAAAGGTTTTCTGTTAGCTTTGTATTCTTTAAATATTTTATGTCTGAAGTTTTTTGAAGGATAATCAAAACAAACAGCAATATAATCAGGATCAAAAACGCTCTTTATTTTAAGCAATAATCTTATAAAGCCATAAACAGCATTAACTTGTTGATTACTTGATGTAAATAATGGAGGCAAAGCATGATATGCCCTGTGAATACATGCGTTGCCGTCTAAAATTAAAAAATTTTTCATAATCATAAGTTGTCTATGTAATGTTCAGCACTAAAAGCCGCATGAACACCATCTGAAGT
>JAISEE010000002.1 GCA_031264325.1 Endomicrobium sp.
ATAAAGTATAAAGTATAAAGTATAGTTAAAAGAGTTGAATGAAAAAAGGCGTGTACTGGTGGTAGCATTGACAACAAGTGAGTATTTGTCAGACATAATAAAAGATTTAAAAGTAAAAACGAATATTTGGTTGTGATAAAATTTGCTATTTTGCTATATTACTAATTACTAACTTACTATTAAAATATTATATTTAACTTTTAAAAAATAAAAGAAGGTTTTGATATGAAGCAATTTAGTTTATTGTTGTCTTGCATGTTGTGTTTTGTTTCGGTTTTTGTTTATGGCGAAATGTTAACAATTGACGATTACATGTATATGGTTGCTAAAAATAACAGTGATTTAAAACTAATTCAGGCAAATATTAACGCTGTAAAAGGTAAACTTGCAGAGATAGAAAGGGTATATGCATATTCTCTTAATATGGGCATAAGCTATAGCGATGATAAAAGCGGTAGACCTTATAACCAGCTTGCTAAACTTAATGAAGTATCAAACTGGAATTATAGCACATCCGTGAATAAACAATTTAAAACAGGAACACAGTTTTTTTTAGGAATTAACGGGGCATATGGAACTTATGACTATGCTCCTAGTGCCCTTGGCGAATCTCACTATAACGTGTGTGATATTTTTCCTTTTATAAAGTTGCAACAATCTTTGTGGAAAGATATAAACGGATGTTCTACAAAAGCAGGTATTTACAAACAGAAAGCAAATGCAAAGTCAGTCTTGTATTTATTAGAATATAAAAAACAAAAACTTTTATTAGATGCAAAAATTGCATATTGGAATTTGTCTTATACAAGAACTGTAATAGATTTTAGAAAAGCATCACTTGATAGAAAAAAAAGGCTTTTAAACTGGAATCAAATAAGGTACAAGATGGATTTGACAGAGAGAGCAGATTTACTTCAGTCTCAGGCAGCTGTAAAGTTTGGTGAATTAAATTTAAAACTTGCTTATGAAGATGAAAGTAGAGCCAATAAAATGTTTAATCAGTTTTTAAATATTAAAGATGATAAATTAAGGCATGACGTTGAAAAATTTGAAGATAATGGAAGTTTTTTTAAAACTGACATAACGTTTACAAAAAACGGCACAAGAGCTGATGTTCTTGCTGTCTTGGAAGATATAAATAAAGCTTCATACGATCAAAAAGCTTCTCAAAGAAATAAAGGTGCTGATCTAGTTTTAGAAGGAAAATATTCGTTTAATGGTGTTGAGCAGTTTTTGGGGGAGTCTTTTAACCATGTAAAAAACGGAGATAGGCCATCTTATTCTTTAGGTTTGAAATATACCCTTCCCTTAGATTTTAAACTCAGGAAAGTTATAAATAAAGGGTATGAAGCCGCGAAAGTTTCTGCCCAGATAGCAGCTGAAAGTGCAGTTATAAAAGAAAACAGTGATTGGGTTCAGTTGCTTGACGATTGGGACAATGCAAGGACAAGGATGGAACTTGCCATTGAAGTTGAAAAAATACAAAAGCAGCGTTATGAGGAAGATAGAAATCTTTTTAAAAAAGGAAGAATCACTACACATATGGTTTTACAAGGTGAAGATGATTCAGATATTGCAACTCTTAGTGTTTTTAAAAACATATTAGAACTCATTCAAATAAGTGAACAAGCAAAGATTTTTTATAGTGGTGTTGGTGAAGAAGTTTTTTAAATTTTTTAAAAAATTATAGTGTAGAGATATAGAGGTATATTATAGTATGAATTTGGCAAGATTATCAATTAAACGTCCAACTTTTATTTTTGCTCTACTTATGACATTTATTATTTTAGGGCTTGTTTCTTTGAATAAACTAAGTGTAAGAATGTTTCCTGATGTTGAATTTCCTTACGTGATTATAGCTACAACTTATAAAGGAGCTGGTGTAACAGAAATTGAGCAACTTGTTACAAAGCCTATTGAAGACGCTTTGAGTGGAGTATCTGGACTTAAACATTCTTATTCTACAAATCAAGATAACGTTTCAGTAGTTTTTGGAGAATTTGAACTTACAAAAAATTCCGATGTTGCGATTCAAGAAGTAAGAGATAAAATAGGACAAATAAAAAATACTTTACCTAAGGATATAGATGAACCATTAATAATAAAAGCTGATATGAATTTAATGCCTATAGTAATGTTAAATTTAAAATCTGAAAGTATGAGTTCAAAAGAGTTATACGATTTTGCAGATGACATAGTTTCAAAAGATTTAACACAAGTTTCAGGTGTTTCTCGGGTTAATATAATAGGCGGTTCCAAAAGAGAAGTCCACATAAATGCTGACATGAAAAAACTCAAAGAGTATGAACTGACTCTTACCACTTTGGCTAATAGGATTAAATCTAATTCTTTAAATATTCCTGCAGGGAAAATAAATAGAGGTAGTCAAGAGATATCTTTTAGGACTATTGGTGAGTTTAAATCTGTGAAACAAATAAATGATGTAGTAATAAACTTCACTGGTAATGATAAACCTGTTGTCGTTAAAGATATTGCAAAAATTGAAGATAGTGTTATTGCAGAAACTTCGATCGCAAGACTTGATACTAAAACAAACGATGAAATAGCTCGCCATCCGTCTTTATTGCTTGCTGTTTACAGACAGGCTAAAGGAAATGATATAGTTGTTTCTGACGGAATAATAAAAAAAATGGGTCAAATCAATGAAAGATATAAAAAATATAACGGTAGCCCTAAGCTTACGCTTATTTCAGATCAAGCACGTGGCGTAAGAATGAATATTGATAACGTAAAATTTACAATAATAGAAGGTATTTTTCTTGCGATAGTTGTGGTTTATTTTTTTTTGGGAAGCTGGCGCTCTACTCTTATAACGGTTTTAGCTTTACCAAATAGCCTGATAGGTTCTTTTATATTTATGTATGTTTTTGGTTTTAGTTTGAATGTGCTTTCTTTAATGTCATTATCTCTTGCCATAGGGTTGTTGATTGACGACGCTATTGTTGTACGTGAAAATATTTTCAGGCATTATGAAGGAGGCTCAAATCCTGTAAAATCGGCAATCGATGGAACTAATGAAGTTACTTTAGCTGTTATAGCAACAACAGGTACGGTTGTTGCGGTTTTTTTGCCGATTGCTTTTTTAAGCGGAATAATGGGAAAGTTTTTTAAAGAATTTGGATTAACCGTGGTATTTGCAATGATTATTTCTGCTGTAGATGCTTTGACAATAGCTCCTATGCTTTCCGCTTATATTATACAAGATCGTGATGTGCTTAAAACGTTAAAAAAATCAAAATTAGAAAAAGTTAAAGCAATAATTGTAAAAATTTTTAGACATTTGACTGTGGATTGGTTTAATGCGGTTTTTTTGTTTTGTGTGGCCATATATAAAGTTTTTCTAACGTTTATAGTTAAAAAAAATATTTTAAGTGTTCCTTTTAAATTTGCAGGGAAACAAAAGAATTTTATAATCAGTTGGAAGTTTATGACATTAATTATATCTTTTTTAATTTTTATTTCAACAGTAGGAGTGGCTAAAAAATTTTTAAGAACAACTTTTATGCCTGCTTCTGAGTGGGGTGAGTTTAATATAAACCTTACAGCTCAGCCTGGAACTTCTTTAGAACAAATGGATAGATATGCCAAAGATGTGGAAATTATAGTTATGAACGATCCTAACATTAAACTTATTTCTTCAACTGTGGGCTCTAGTGGTATGTTTTCTAATCTTTCAAATGAGGCTTGTATTTATGTTAAAATGATTCCCAATAGCTCTAAAGGTGGATTTATCACAAAGTTCTTTGGCAAAAAAGAAAAAGATGAAAAAGTAGTTAAAAGAACTTTTACCACTTCTGAAATAAAAGATTATTTTAGGAAAATTCTAAATGATAAATATGGCGATAAGTTGGAAATTTCAATAGTAAGGCAACATTTAGGTGGAGGAAATCGTAGCGAGTTTGTTGTAGAGCTTACAGGTACAGATGATATTGATATATTATATAATGTGGCACAAAAACTTATAAATAGGTATAAAAGTATACCAAAACTTGTTGATGTCCATTCTAATTATAAGCCAGGAAAACCTGAAATTCGCATTGAGATGGATGCTAAAAAAATGGAGCGTTATGGAGTAAGTTCCGCAGTTGTCGGAAATGAAATAAGAGCCATGATTGACGGCGTTTTAGCTGGAAAATTTAGAGAACATGGGCTTGAGTATGATATAAGAGTTCAATATGAAAATAATGAAAAAGATATTGCCAAAGTTTTTAACTCTATATATATAAGTAATGTTAATAATAAGCTTATAAAACTTAATAATGTAGCTTATGCAAAACTGTCAACATGCCCAACGCAGATATTTAGAAAAGATAGAACTCGTTATGTTACCGTTGAAGGAAACGTTGCTTTGGGAGGAACTATAGGTGAGATACAAAAAGACGCAGTAAAAATATTTAATGAGTTGAAGTCTGAGCTTCATGGTTCTGATAAGTATAAAGATATAGTTTTAAATTTGTCAGGTAATGCAGAAGATATGAAAGATATGTTTAAGAACATGATAATAGCTGTCACTTTGTCAATAGTATTTATATTCATGATCCTTGCAAGTTTATATGAGTCTATTATAACGCCTTTTACAATTATGACAGCTCTTCCTCTTGCAGTTATTGGTGGAATTATAGCTTTATTGATATTCGACCAACCTATAGATATGTTTACAATGATAGGCATGATAATGCTACTAGGTATTGTGGCAAAAAATTCTATTCTCTTGGTTGATTATGCTCAGCAACAAATGAGAATTGGATTGAATATAGACGATTCAATAATAAAAGCTGGGATCATCAGGCTTCGTCCAATACTTATGACTTCTTTTGCATTAATTGCGAGTATGCTCCCAACCGCTTTGGGACTTAGCGAAGTAGGTCATTTTAGAAGAGGTATGGGCATTGTTGTTATTGGCGGAGTAATAAGTTCTACAATACTTACGCTGATACTAATACCGTCAATATTTGAGTATATGGATAAAATTAGACGTTTTTTGCGTAAAGTTACAGGAAGACCTGATAAGAGAATGATGGACTATACTGATTCGCAACAGTTGAGTGAAAAATATTTATAACTGCAGTAAAATTATTTTTTTGACTTTTGTAAATTAGCAATATCAATAATATAGTTATATATTAAATACATATATATAACATAATAAGTTATAATAAATAAGTTAAATTTTTACGTTAATTTGTTTGTATGAGCGTAACGGATTTTTTAATAAGTATTATATATAACATTTATACAACATTGTCAGTTATTTAAGTTTGCTTAAAAGTTGCAATGATTTTTACAATAATAAATATATATTTATTATTGTAAAAAAATAAATAACAGAACAATTACATACTGTTCTGTGTTGTCCGGCCAAAGATGTAGTAGATTGGCAACTTAAAATTAAAATTAGAGCATCCTTGCGCTTCTTATTTTTGAAGAAAATTTTATAATATAAATAGTAAATAGTATAGAAATCTATATAAATTTAAAAAAATCAGAAAAGTTCAAGAGGTTGGTCAAAATTTTATCTGTAGTAAATATTTAATGAATGTTTAATGACTTTAAAGTATAAGAAAACAATGTTTAATTGAAAGATTTAAGAAGTTTTAAAACAAAAAAATGTTTTTGGAGTTACTCTGCCGTGATGGCAGAAATATTATTTATAAATAAATTAACAGACAATAAATATTTTGATATCGAAAACAAGTTTGTGGTAATAGAAGTGGCAATTTGATAAAAGTTATGGAACAAGTCCTTGAAAGATATTCTTCCTGTTGTGATAAAAATGGATAGAAGTATAGATTTAGAAGCTGTGGAATTGAAAAGAAGATTTGTCGATGAACTTGGTAAAGGATTTATAAAGTCCGGATGAAAGACAAAATTTTTTAAACTGGGGTGAAGTTATAAGCGTTAAAGATTTACATATATTAAGGATATAGTTAAGGTAGATTATATAAGGTAGATTTATAGATAAGATATAATATTTATGGGTTTGAGGATACTTTGTACACTATTTTTAAGACATTGTATTTTTTTTAAGACATTAAATCTAAAGACAAAGGCTATTATAAATTTAAAAAATAAACTGCTTCTGTGGTTTGACGTGTTAGTTGTTTAAAAATATATAATATAATACACAAATACAATACTTTTATCTTTGATTGATTATGTTGTATTGTGAATTTTAAGGAAAATACATGAAAAAACGAGCAAAAATTGATAAGTTTGAGCTTTTGAAAACGGCCCAAGAGCCTGCAAGACTTGCAAGAAAACTGCATCCTTTTTATCGTGGGAAAGTAGAAATTATCCCAAAATGTAGAGTTAAAACTTTAAATGATTTTTCAATATGGTATAGTCCTGGAGTGGCGGCTGTATGTACTGATATTAGTAAAAGTCCGAAACTTGTTTATGAATATACGAATAAATGGAATACTGTTGGTGTTGTAAGCGATGGCACAAGAGTTTTGGGTTTAGGCGATATTGGTCCTGAAGCATGTCTTCCTGTTATGGAAGGAAAGGCTCTTTTGTACAAATATCTCGGTGGCGTTGATGCCTTTCCTATATGCCTTGACACTAAAGATGAAAAAGAAATAATACAAACTGTTAAAATATTACAACCATCTTTAGGTGGAGTAAATTTAGAAGACATTTCTCAACCTAAATGTTTTTCTGTTTTGAATACCTTAAAAAAAGAATGCAAAATACCTGTGTGGCATGATGATCAGCAGGGAACGGCTTTGGTTATACTTGCGGGTTTTATCAATGCATTAAAAGTTGTTGGTAAAAAAGTAAATAAAATAAAGATAGCTATGATAGGGGCAGGAGCTGCAAATGTATGTATATCAAAATTTTTGATACTTTATGGAGTAAATCCTGCAAATATAGTTATGGCTGACGTAAAAGGGACTCTTCATAAAGATCGTTATGATTTAAAACCCTGTAAAGAACAGTGGAATATGGTATCAATAACAAATGTTGAAAACATTAGAGGTGGAGCTAAAGAGGCTATGGAAAATGCTGATGTTGTTATAGCTTTGTCAGCATCGGGTCCAGGGATAATAAAAAAAGAGTGGATAAAGTCTATGGCTAAAAACCCTATTGTTTTTACTTGTGCCAATCCTACACCTGAAATTTGGCCATGGGAAGCTAAAGATGCAGGGGCTGTTGTTGTTGCTACAGGTAGAAGTGATTTTAAAAATCAAGTTAACAATTCTTTGGGATTTCCTGGAGTTTTTAGAGGAGTATTAGACGTAAGAGCTTCTATAATTACCGATGCAATGTGCATAACTGCGGCAATAGAACTTGCTTCTTGCGTGCCTGATAACAAAATAAAATCTGATAAAATTCTTCCGACAATGAATGATTGGGAAATATTTCCAAAAATAGCAGCGGCTATAGGTGTAAAAGCAGTGAAAGAAAGAGTGGCTGAAAAAAAAATGAGTTACGATAAAATTTATAATACTGCAAAAGATATAATTAAGAGAAGCAGAGCAATAACTGAAAATCTGATGAAAAAAGGTTATATAAAAAAGTGCGTAAAATAGAATCAAGCACTATAACAAATGCTGTTAAAGATTTATGTGCCAAGTCAAACTATAATCTTCCTGATGATGTTCTAAAGTCTGTAAATGCATCTATTTTTCAAGAATTGGGTGTCTCTCGTGATATACGTGATATACTAGAACAAATAGCAGATAATGCGGCTATTGCAAAAAAAGAAAAAATTCCTTTGTGCCAAGATACAGGAACGGCAAATTTTTTTGTAAAACTTGGCAAAGATGTATATATAGAAGATGGGAATATTTATGATGCGATAAACAAGGGCGTTGTTTTGGGTTATGTGAATAATTATCTTCGCAAGTCTATTGTTTCTGATCCGATTGAAAGAAAAAATACAATGGATAATACCCCAAGTAATATTTATATTGATATTATTTCGGGAGATAAAATAGAAATTACGTTTTTGCCTAAAGGTGGTGGTAGTGAAAATGCTTCAGCGTTAAAGATGCTTACGCCTTCTGTAGGTTGGGAGGGAGTGAAAGAGTTTACGCTAAATGTTGTAAAAGATAAAGGTAGAGATGCTTGTCCACCTCTTATAGTTGGAGTTGGAATAGGAGGAGATTTTGCTTCAGTTGGACTTTTGTCAAAAAGAACGTTGCTTAGAGAAATAGGGAGTGTTAATAAAAATACATTTTATGCTAAAAAAGAACAGGAACTTTTTTCTGAAATTAACAAATTAAATATAGGGCCAATGGGAATGGGCGGTAGTCCTACAGTGTTTGCTGTATTTATAGCGACAAAGGCTACACATATAGCTTCGCTCCCAGTTGCGGTAAGCATTCAATGTCATTCATGTAGAAGAATGAAGATTAGTATATAAATAGAAGAATGAAGATTAGTTAGTATATAAAAATATGAAAATAAATTTACAAGATTTAATTTTGAACATTAAAGATATAAAAGTCGGACAGAAGATTTTGCTCAGTGGGGATATTTATACGGCAAGAGATTCGGCCCATAAAAGAGTTATAGATATTTTAAACAAAGGAGAAGATCTTCCTATTGATTTAAAAAATTCTGCAATTTATTACTGCGGACCTACTCCTGTAAAACCAGGAGAAATTGTCGGATCTTGTGGACCCACAACATCCTCCAGAATGGATGTTTACACAACAAGAATTTTAAAAGAAGGCGTTAAAGTTTTGATAGGCAAAGGCGCCAGATCTGAATATGTGGTAAAATCCTTTAAAAAAAATAATGCAATATATCTTGTTGCAACAGGTGGTGTTGGTGCACTTATTTCAAAAAGAGTAAAAAAATCTGAGTTGTTAGTTTTTGAAGATTTAGGCCCTGAAGCTATTTATAGATTTGAAGTTAAAGATATGCCATTAATTGTTGCGATAGATAGTTTTGGTAATAGCATTTTTAATAAGATTTGTCCAACTTTTATAAATACTTAGGAAAAATATGTTTTTAGCCTTAGATATAGGCAATACAAATATAACTATAGGTTTGTTTAATATACAAAATAAAAAAGTTTTGCCTGGACCGTTAAAAGTCTGGAGAATGCTTACTGTAAAAGAACAAACTTCTGATGAGTATGCTACAATGCTTATGAATATGTTTTTTTATTCTGGGTTTGACATAAAAAAAATAACAAATGTAGGCATAGCAAGTGTTGTACCATCTTTAAATTTTGTTTTTGAAGACTTAGTAAAAAATTATTTTAAGGAAAAAGTATTTTTTATAAATCACATTAATTCATGTGGCATTGTTTTTAATGTGTCAAGTTTTAAAGAAGTTGGAGCTGACAGAATTGCCGATGTTGCTGCTGCTTATTCTATGTATGGTGATAGTTGCGTTGTCATAGATTTTGGAACTGCTACTACTTTTAATTGCATAGATAAAAAAGGCAGATACATAGGTGGGGCTATAGCTCCTGGTCTTGCGGTATTGACTCAGTCTTTAAGTTTGAAAACTGCCCAGTTACCACAGGTTGAGATGAAAAAACCTTTAAAATCAATAGGAAACACGACTGAAGAATGTATGCAGTCAGGATTTTATTTCGGCTATATTGGGCTTGTCAAAGAACTTCTTGTAAGAATAAAGAATGAAATGGAATTAAAACATATAATAGCTACAGGCGGTTTTGCAGATTTTATTGTTGGAGAAATAAAGGAAATAGAAGCTATTTTTCCAAATTTGATTTTGGAAGGAATACGTGTTATTTGGGAAAATAACACAGATGAATATAAGTTAAATTACTAAATCAATACTTAAGCTTAATTAGTTAGTATATTTTTTTGATAAAGCAATATTAGAGAGGATTTGTCGTGAAGATTCGTTTATTTTTGACAGGATTATGTATTTACATACTAATGCCTATGTTTGTTTATGCTGATAATATAATTTCTAAAGTAAATATTAAAGGATTGCGCAACGTAAAAGAAAAAATTGTTTTATCAGAAATAAAACTTAATGAGGGTAAAGTATATTCTGCAGAGTCAGCAAGAGATGCAGTTCGTTCTATTATTGAGCTTGAATATTTTGATGAGTGTATTTTTATTTTTGACAGGAATATCGGTATTCTCACTTTTGATGTTGTTGAAAAACCCTATATAGAGAAGTTGATTTTTAAAGGTAATGTTGAATTTTCAAATAGTAAACTGAAAGACGTGAGCGTTTTAAAGGAAAAAAAATTTTATGATATTTTAAAGTTGGAAGAATCAAAGAAAAGAATACTAAAATTATATGGAGATAAGGGTTATGCTGATTGCGACATTGAAGCTTATCCAACCATTGATATGGATACAAATAAAATGATCGTGACTTTTCTTATAACAGAAAATAATAAAATTTTAATAGGAGATGTTAAAATTAATGGCGTTACTTCATATTCTAATAAAAAAATTATTAAATTTATGAAAAAAGTAAGACCTAAAGAAATATTTAAAGATGAAAACTATCAAAAGAATTTATTAGATGTAGAAATTTTTTATAAGAATAATGGTTTTATGGACTATAAACTTTTAACATCTACAGTTTCTTTTAATAAGTCTAGAACAGAAGTGCTTTTAACTTTAAACATAAGCGAAGGTATTAAATATAAATTAGGGGAAAATGTTTTTATAGGAAATTTTGTATTAGAAGATAAAGAATTAAAACAGATTGTAAAATTTAAAAAAGGACAAGTGTTTAACGAGCAAAAAGTTGCTGAAACAAAACAAAAGATTGCTGAATCTTATGCAGATAAAGGGTATTTTCAAACTCAGATTGTCCCAGATTTTCATAAGATTGGCGATATTGTAAATATTGATTGGAATATAAAAGAAAATTCAGTTGTTTATGTTGGTAATATTTATATAGAAGGGTTGGAGTCTACCAAAGAAAAAGTTATCAAGAGAGAGATGTTATTAAAGCCCGAACATGTATTTTCGAGAAAAAAACTTATAGAAAGCATTCGGAGGGTAAAAAATTTGGGTTTTATTGATAACGTTGAGTATCATTTATTGCATACCGGTGTTCATGATATTGTGAATTTAGCATTTGAAATTACGGAGGGAAAACCTGGTAGTATTAATGCCGGCATAGGCTATTCTTCTGTTAATGAAATTGTTTTTATAGTTGATCTTATGCATATGAATTTGTTTGGCTTAGGTCAACACTTGAATTTCATGGTTGAGTATGGAAAGAAAAAGGCAAATTTTAACATAAATTGGACTGAATCTTATATTTTTAATAAAAATACAAGTTTAACTTTAAACATATTTGATATAGTTAAAAAAAAGGATTACGCAAATGTCATTAACGCTTATAGTGAACGTAGAACAGGTTTTTCAATTGGCGTAGGTCCTAGGATCGGTCAGTTTGTAAGTTTAATGCTTGGTTATAGATATGAAAATATAATGCTTTCTAAAATCGACAATTCATCATTAGTCAGGCAGAGTGATTTAACAGTAAGAGACAGTATAAAAAAATCAGATGAATTATCAATTTCGGACTTATCTAAAAGAAGAATTACTAGCATGTTTGCACAAATAATATATGATTCTCTTGATTATAAATATGACCCAACAAAAGGCAATAGACAATCATTAAGTGTTAACCTCGCTGGATCTTATTTAGGCGGAAATGTAGATTATGTAAAAACTGTTTTTAAGAGTTCTTGGTTTTTACCAGTAGTTTGGAAGTTTGTTTTTAGCACGAATTTGGAAGTAGGATCTATAGTATCTTATGGACATTCAAAGAAAGTACCATTTTATGAGCGGTTTTATATAGGAGGCCCTGAAAGTGTAAGAGGTTATAAATACAGAACAGAAATAGGTCATGATGATGGTGGTAATTATAAAGCTATTTTTAATTTTGAATATAAATTTCCAATAGTAGCAAAAAGAGGTAATTCAGTTTTAGTTGGTGCTTTCTTTTACGATATAGGTGGAGATTGGGGAAGTAATGAAACTGTAAAGTGGCTTGGAACAGATAGTAATAATCTTCGTTCTTCGTCGGGCTTTGAATTGAGGTTTGCAACGCCAGTATTTCCTATAAGAATCGGCTGGGCGTATGGATTTAATCATAAAGAAACAGAAAACCTGCAAAGTTTGTATTCCTCTATAGGTTTTTCGATGTAGTTTATAAAGTTTTTCTTTTAGGCAGTGGGGGGGTTATATAGTCAACTTTTTAAGATTATAATAAGAAATGTTTTTTTATATCTACTTTTATTTGTTTGTATAGATATTGCAAATATTAATAAATAGATATGTTATATTAGATATAAGTAATATAGATATAATAATATAAATAAAATGGAACAGTTGGAGGTAGTGAGATACTTAAAAATAAAGCCATCCAGAATAGTATTATTTTATTTTTGTTTATAAAGTTTTTATTTTTTACATCGTAATTTTATAGCTTAGTAATTGAAATAATTTTAATATAAAAGAAAGATATCTCTGGAGTTTTAAAAGATATAGAAATTTTTATTCAAATTTTATTTAAAGAAGAGCTTAAAAAAATAAAATATAAAGCGACAGTAGTTTTGGGATCAATAAAGTGTTGCACGAAAAAGTATAAAGATGTAGCTAGTAAAGGTTATAAAAATGGCAAAGGATAAGGTAGATGAAATTTATAGCATTTGAACTTGCGACACTTGTTTCAGGTGAACTCATTGGTAATAAAAATGTTATTTT
>JAISEE010000003.1 GCA_031264325.1 Endomicrobium sp.
TTATTTAACAAAAAAATTGTTTTACTATTTGTTGTATTAATGGCATGTGTAAATCATGTATTGGCAAGCGAAGCAAGTTTGATAATTCCTGATTTGTCTTTAGTCAGTTTTTTTGGGAATGCAGTAAATGGCAGGTCTCTTTTAATGTTTGGTTTTGTAGTGTGTTTTTTTGGTTTGATGTTTGGCATTTGCCACTTTTTAAGCATAAAAAAACTTCCAGTACATAGTTCAATGAAAGATGTCTCTGAACTTATATATGAAACTTGTAAAACCTATCTTGTCACACAAGGTAAATTTATAATTATTCTTGAACTGCTTCTTGCTCTTATTATGGTTTTGTATTTTGGTTGGCTAGAGCATTTTGCTACAGTAAAAGTGGCTACAATTGTTTTATGTAGCATTGTAGGAATTCTTGGAAGTTATACTGTAGCGTGGTTTGGTATGAGAATCAATACTTTTGCAAATTCAAGAACAGCTTTTGCAAGTCTAAAAGGAAAGCCGTATCCTTTATATGCAATCCCTCTTCGTGCAGGAATGAGTATTGGGATGCTTCTTATAAGTACTGAACTTTTGATAATGCTTGTGATTCTTTTACTTATTCCTTCAGACTTTGCAGGTGCTTGTTTTATAGGCTTTGCAATAGGGGAATCTCTAGGGGCTTCAGTTCTTAGAATAGCAGGTGGAATATTTACAAAGATTGCAGATATTGGTTCTGATTTGATGAAAATTATGTTCAGCGTTAAAGAAGATGATGCAAGAAATCCTGGAGTCATAGCTGATTGTACAGGAGACAACGCTGGAGATTCAGTAGGTCCTACTGCCGATGGATTTGAAACCTACGGTGTTACTGGCGTAGCCTTGATAACGTTTATAATTTTGGCTGTAGGCGATTCTGTTTTGCAAGTTAAACTTTTGGTTTGGATTTTTGTAATGCGTTTGATAATGCTTATCTCAAGTGCGATTTCTTATTGGATAAATTCGGTAATATCAAAAATTAAGTTTGCACTTGCTGATAAAATGAATTTTGAAGCATCTTTAACTTCTCTTGTATGGACAACTTCAATAGTTTCAATAGTTTTGACTTTTGTTGTTTCAAAGTTTGTTATAGAGAATTTGGGGTGCGGAGCTCTTTGGTGGAAACTTTCGTTTATTATAAGCTGCGGAACAATAGCCGGTGCAATTATACCTGAAATTGTAAAAGTATTTACTTCGATAAAAAGTGCTTTTGTTCAGAACATTGTTAGTTCTTCAAGACATGGAGGATCATCTCTCAATATTCTTTCAGGCTTTACGGCTGGAAACTTTAGTGCATACTGGATGGGTATTGTAATTATAGTTCTTATGGGATCGGCTTATGCAATAAGCTCGTTAGGGCTTGGGGAAATTATGATTGCCCCTGCAGTGTTTGCTTTTGGTCTTGTGGCTTTTGGTTTTTTAGGCATGGGACCCGTAACAATCGCTGCAGACTCTTACGGACCTGTTACTGATAATGCTCAGTCTGTTTATGAATTGTCTTTGATTGAAAATATTCCTAATGTAGATAAAGAAATAGAAAAAGATTTCGGATTTAGCCCTGTTTTTGACAAATCAAAACTATTGCTTGAAGAAAATGATGGTGTTGGAAACACGTTTAAAGCTACTGCAAAGCCTGTTCTTATAGGAACGGCTGTTGTTGGAACCACTACTATGATTTTTTCTACAATAGTTATGCTTACAAACGGTCTTACAGTAGGGCTAACAAGTCTTTCGTTGTTACATGCGCCTTTTTTGCTTGGATTGATAGCAGGAGGATCAATAATTTATTGGTTTACTGGGGCTTCAAATCACGCTGTAACAAGTGGAGCTTATAAAGCTGTTGAGTTTATAAAAAAAAATATTAAACTTGATGAAAACTTCCAAAAAGCTTCAACTGAAGACTCTAAGAAAGTTGTTGAAATATGTACGATATATGCTCAAAAAGGTATGATAAACTTATTTATGGCGGTTTTTTTTACGACTCTTGCGTTTGCATTTATTGAACCTTATTTTTTTATTGGCTATCTTATTTCCATGGCGTTATTTGGTCTTTTCCAAGCGACATTTATGGCAAATGCAGGTGGAGCTTGGGATAATGCAAAAAAATATGTTGAAGTTGATTTACGCGAAAAAGACACGGAACTTCATAAAGCCACTGTCATAGGCGATACTGTCGGGGATCCATTTAAGGATACTTCTTCAGTCGCAATGAATCCTATAATTAAGTTTACAACACTTTTCGGGCTTTTGGCATTAGAACTTGCTTTGGCTCTTACATCAAAAGGACAATTGAACACTATTCTCTCAGCGATATTTTTTGTAGTTGCTGTGATATTTATAGTTAAATCTTTCACAGATATGAAAATAAAATAACATAAAATTGAAAGCCCTATTGATTTATAAAAAATCTGTACTGTTTAAAAATATAAACTAAAGCAAAGGTAATAATTCGTTCAGGATAATGATTAAGGTTTAGTTTGGTCTTTGAGAGTGTTTAAAGTGGGACAATGTGAGATTTTTAAGAAGCATTATCGCTTTTATTGCGGTTCCTGGAGTTTTTGTTGTGGGATATGCTTTTATTAAAAATTTTTTGTTTTTTTTCATCTCATCATGTGACAAATATATTCCTTTTTGGGCAGGGGTTCTTAGTTATATAGCCCTTCAGGCCATCCTGTGTAGGCCTATAAAAATTTATATATTTGGTCATGAGATTTCTCATGCAATAATAGGTATTTTAAGCGGAGCAAAAATAAAAAAAATCAATGTCGGCAAAAACTCAGGAAGCGTTGTTTTAACAAAAAATAATATTTTAATAACACTTGCTCCATATTTTTTCCCTATATATACGTTTACTGTTATAATAGTTTATATTTGTTTAGGCTGGTTTATGAATATAAAACAATTGTATGGGTATTATCTTTTTCTAATAGGCTTTTCTGTATCTTTTCATATTGCTTTAACAATCTATACCCTTTTTATAGAGCAACTGGATTTAAAAGTTTATGGAGCATTTTTTTCTTATGTTGTAATTTTGGTTGCTAATATTACAATACTTACATTGATTACTGTCTTTATTTTTGAAGACGCGATATGTGTCAAAAATGTTTTTTTTCAGGTGTACTATAATGTAATTAATATCTATAAATTTATATATAATGGAGTAAAAGAAATATGGCCTGTATTCCAAAAGACGAAATAAAAAGAAAATCTTTTCATTTACTATCGTTACTTTATATTTTTGGATATTGGTATTTGTCTAAGAATATTGTCATTTTTGGTCTTATAGTAGTGATGATTATTGTTGTTTTACTGGAATATATAAGATTTAAGCTTTCTAAGGTTAACGATTTTTTTAAAAATAATTTTAAAGGGTTTTATAGATTTGAGGAAGTCAGGAAAGTGAGTGGTTTGATTTGGACTTTATCAGGTGCGTTTATAGCGATAGTATTATTTCCTAATAAAAGTATTGTATTTGTAAGTCTTTTGTGTTTTGCATTTGGAGACACAGTGGCAGCCTTAGTAGGTAGAGGTATAGGCAGACATAAAATTTTTACTAACAAAAGCCTAGAAGGAAGCTTTGCTTGTTTTATTGTATGTTTTATAATTGGTTTGTTTTTTTTTAATATACAGTTTGCTTTAATAGGCGCCATTTCAGCTACTTTAACTGAAGCAATTTTCTGGAAGTTGAGCGATAACTTTTGGATGCAGATAATTAACACTGGAATTTTAACGGCAGCTTCAAGTGTAATAGCATGGGCAAAGTGAAAAAAATTAATATTGTTTTTACTATAATTTGTTTATTTGTATGTTTTTCCAACGCAAAGATTTTTTACACAAATGGTTACTCTGAAGAAAAAAAAGTAGCGTTGACTTTTGATGATGGTCCAGGAAAATCCACAAAAAGAGTTTTAGAAATTCTTAAAGAAAAGGATGTCAAGGCTACATTTTTCATGCTTGGTATTAGAGTAAAAAATGATACAGAAATAGCAAAAAAGGTTATTGCTGATGGTCATGAAATAGGTAGTCACACATATGAGCATGTCAATTTTTATTCTTACAAATTTGACGATAAGATAAGTAAGATGGAAAGAGAAATTTTACAAGCAAAAAAGATAATAAAAGATAAGTTGGGAGTTGATACGTATTTGATGAGATTTCCATACGGCTACTCAAAACCTGTAGGGTTGGAGGTTGCTCAAAAGCAAGGGTATTACGTGATAAATTGGAGCTTTGGTATGGATTGGAAAAATGTGTCCACCCAAGAAATGCATATAAGATATAAACAAGCTATCAAGAATGGGGCAATTTTTTTGATGCATGACTTGCCTAAAAATGATAAAGTTTTGTCTTTTCTTGGAGATTTTATAGATGAAGTTAGGGCAGAAGGGTATGAAATTGTTACAGTAAGCGAACTTTTAAAGCTAAAAAAGCTAAAATAGAAAATAATAAGGCGGGTTAAGTTTGAATCTCAGAAAATTTCTGTACAAATTTTAGTTTTATAAGGTTTACAAGAAGACTTAGCAAGCTGATTGTCAAGTGAAAACACGATTTGACGTTTCATGGTAGCGTGTCTTAGTTTCTTCGATTTTTGTTATGAAAAAGACTTATAACGTTTATAGAGATATTCTCCTAAGAAAAATTAACAATACAAATACAGTTTTGTTTGTAAAATTTGATCTCCATTGACCCTTCACACCTCAGATTGATATAAAAAAAATAAATTTGTAATAATTAACTGTAAGGCGTTAGCAATCTGTAAGCATTATTTCTAATGCGTTTTAAAAATGACAATTGCTTGCACTCGTAAATGGTTGTAAGCTTAGCATTTTTCTTTTTTTCTTCTGCAATTTCAGTAAGTTTTTTTGCCAAGTTCTTACTAAATATTTCCATGTTGGATTCAAAGTTAAGCTTAAAGCTCCTTTCATCCCAATTTGCTGAGCCGACAAATATCCACTCATTGTCAACTATAAAAATTTTACTGTGGTCAAAAGGGTAAGACGTACGATATATTTTTACCCCACTTTCTGTCAATCGTAAAAAATTTGATTCAATCGCATAATTTAAAATTTTATGGTCGCTCTTTTCGGGTATTATTATTTCTACGTCGATATTTTTCATCGCCGCCATTTCAATTGCAGTTAAAATATTATTTTCTGGAAGGAAATATGGAGTTACTATAAGAATTTTTTTTACAGCGGCGTTTATCGCACCTGTAATTATAAGTTCTATTATTCCGTGTTTATTATCAGGGCCGTCTGGGATAATTCTTACTGGAAGTGTCCCCTCTTTGGCATGGTTGACAGTTTTTGCAAAAGATTGAAATTTTGTATTTACGGCAAATTTCCAGTCATCCTCAAAAATTTCTACCATTTGTTCTATAACTGAACCTTTAACTTTAAATGTTATGTCTAAGATTCCATTTTTTAAGCTGTGTGTAAAAACATTTTTTTTTGAAAGATTCATGCCTCCAAAAAATGCAGTTTTTCCGTCAATTATCATTATTTTTCTATGGTTTCTTAGGTTTACAAAAGGTATAGATATAGGAATATGTGGTGGCAAGAATACTCCGCATTCAACACCGTAGATTTTTGATAATCTTTTTTCTATAGATCTGTGAAAAAATTTCAAAGTTCCAATGCCATCTACTAAAACTTTTATGGTCGCTCCATTTTTAACGGCAGTTTTAAAAGCATCGATAAATTTAATAGTTTCGCTATCGTGATCAAATATATAGCTTGAAATTAAAACCTCTCTTTTTGCATTTTTTATGGCTTTTAACATTTTAGGATAAGCTTCAGTGCCATTTTGTAAAGGTTCAATAGAGTTATTAAAAGCAAATGCTTGAGGATACACATTATATCCAAATGTTATAAACTGTTTGTAATTTATAGGTAAGTTTTTAAAAATATTATTTATTGCCTCATAGGCATATTTTTCTGACAAACTTATCTTTTTCCTTAAGCGACTGCCTTTTCTTTTTACTCTATTGATTCCAAGAAAAATATAAAGGATAGTTCCTATAAATGGTGATAAAAAAACCAACCCTATCCAACCTATTGCACTTCTGGCATCATTTTTGTATATCAGTATGTGTGCACTTGTTCCAAAAGCTAATACGATGTAAGTCCCAACTGTTATGATGGCATGAAAATCATGGTTAATAAAGTTTGAAAAGGTTTTTATAAACACTTAAGTGTCCTTTTAACTTTCCTCAATAAGAATGAATGTTAGCATAGTTTAGTTTTGTTTATCAAGAAAAAAAGTTACGAAGCGACTGAAATAAAAATATAATTGTTGGCAAAATTGTTTTTCTATATATTTTGTTTACTTAATTTTTTTGAGTAGTTTTTAATTGTCAAATATATTAATATTATTATTTGACAATTAAAAACTGAACTATTTATTGTTGTGTTTAAATCATTATCCTGAACTTACATTTGCAAGCCTTATTTCGTTGTACTTATTTAATTAACATATAACATAATATCACTATTAATCACTGTTGTG
>JAISEE010000029.1 GCA_031264325.1 Endomicrobium sp.
ACTGAAATTTTGGAATAATTTTGATATAATAACAGAATCAACAGAGCGGAGAGGTATTTTTCTATTTCTTCACTCTGTTGATTTAGAAAATATGTTATTTGACGGAATAAAGAAATAGGAGAATTTAAATGGCAGAAAGAGTTATTATAACCATGGCGTGTGACGTGTGCAAAAATAGAAATTATTATTTTGATAGAGGAAAAAAGCAGGAAGGTAAACTTGTTTTTAAAAAATTTTGCAAGAACTGTGAAAAACATACAGAACATAAAGAAACAAAATAATTAAAGTAAGTTAAAGTAATATTATTGGATTGGGGGCATAAGCTAACGGTAAACTGTCGGTCTCCAAAACCGATTTCGGTGGTTCAAATCCATCTGCCCCCGTTTTGAAAAATATGCGAAGGGAAACAAGTGAATTTAATTAAAGTAACTATACAGTTTTTTAAGGATGCCTATTATGAACTTACCAAGTCAATATGGCTTGACAAAAAAGAAGTTGTAGCAACTACTGTTGTGGTAATTATTTTTGTTATTATCATGTCTATTTTCGTAAGCATTATTGATATGTTTTTAGGTACAATAATAGGTGTTATATTATAATCCGGAGCAGAAAATGGTAAATCAATGGTACGTTATTCATACATATTCAGGCCATGAGGATAAAGTTAAAAAAAGCCTGGAGATGGCTGTAGATAATTTAAATATGAGGAACGTTATTTTTAAAATTCTTGTACCTACTGAAGAAATTGTTGAAATAAAACAGAACAAAAAAAGGATAAAGAAAAGAAAGTTTTATCCGGGATATGTTTTTGTTGAGATGATTGTAAATAATACGACTTACTGGCTTATAAGGAATACAGCTGGCGTAACAGGTTTTTTGGGTGGGATTAAACCCGCACCGATGGCACAAGATGAAGTAGATAATCTTCTCAATATTATTATAAACCCAAGTGTTTCCAAACCTAGGCCTGCGATATCTTTTAAAAAAGAAGAAAATGTGCGTATTGTTGAAGGACCGTTTAAACATTTTATTGGCACAGTTGAAGAAATAAACCAAGAGAAAGGGAAGTTAAGAGTTATGGTTACAATATTTGGCAGACCTACACCTGTTGAACTTGATTTTTTACAGGTTGAAAAGATTTAAAATATCGCATAGTACCTGTATCCTGTATAATACTGTTAAGAATACTGTTTTAATATTTTATAAACTTTAAACTTTATAGATTAAATGGAACAGATAGGAGTAATACTAAGATGGCACCAATAAAAAAAATAAAAGCAATAATCAAATTACAGATTTCTGCAGGATTAGCTAATTCAGCCCCTCCAGTAGGCACTTCTCTTGGGCCTCAGGGTGTAAATATTATGGATTTTTGCAAACAGTTTAATGAAAGAACAAAAAGTATGGAAAAAGGCATGATAATACCTGTTGTTATGACTGTTTTTGAGGATAGATCTTTTGTATTTATAACAAAAGTATCCCCAGTGTCTGTATTGATTAAAAAAGCAGCTAAAATTACAAAAGCTTCTGGAGTGCCCAATAGAAGCAAGGTAGGGAAAATAACATCAGCTCAAGTTGAAGAAATAGCAAAACAAAAAATGTCTGATTTGAATGCTAACGGAGACATTATCGCGGCAAAGCGTATGATTGAAGGAACTGCAAGAAGTATGGGAATTGATGTAGTTAAAGCAATATAAATAATATATAAATATAAAAATATATTATAATAATTAATATATAATAGTTTATAGTTTAGAAATTATGGGAGTCGAGTTTTCAACATTTAACCACAAGGAGAGAAAGTGGGAAGAAGATTAAATGAGGTTGTTAAGTTAGCAGATAAGAGTAAGATTTATACTCTTGATGAGGCTGTTTCTTTTGTAAAAGAAACAGCAAAGGCAAAATTTAATGAGACTGTTGAAGTTCATGTCAGATTGGGTATAGATCCTAAACAGAGTGATCAAATGGTTAGAGGCACTGTCTTTTTACCTCATGGTATAGGAAAGATTAGAAAGGTTGCAGTTTTAGCAAAAGGCGAAAAGCAGAGAGAGGCTAAAAAGGCAGGGGTTGATATTGTAGGTTTTGACGATTTAATTGAAAACATATCAAATGGTAGATTTGATTTTGATATCTTGGTTGCTACGCCTGACACTATGAAGGATTTAAGTAAAGTTGCTAAAATTTTAGGACCTAAAGGGCTTATGCCAAATCCTAAGTCGGGAACAGTAACTTTTGACATAGGAGTAGCTGTAAAGGAATTTAAAAAAGGAAGAGTTGAATATAAGAATGATTCTTTTGGTATAATTCATGTGCCTGTAGGAAAAGTTTCTTTTGATAAAGAAAAACTTATTGAAAATATAAAAGTTTTGGTTGAAGCTATATTGAAAGCCAAATCTTCAAGTTCAAAGGGTCAGTATATAAAAAGTATTTCTATATCTTCAACGATGGGACATGGAGTTTATATTGAGCAAAAGATATAAAGTTGTTTAGTAATTTGTGATATATAAAAGACGGCTGTGATAGCCGTCTTTTACTTTTGCAAAGATGTGATTATTAAAATGATTAAAACCAAAAAAATAGAAAATTTGCTTGAATCTATAGCAATCAAAAAAGGCTACGAAATAGTAGATGTTCAGTATGTTAAAGAAAGTTGCGATTGGATTGTAAGAGTTTTTATTGATAAAAAAAATGGTGGTGTAACAGTGAGTGACTGTGAAAAAATGAGTATGTTTTTTGGTGTGGTTTTAGATGAGAGCGATATATTGAAAAATCCCTATACCTTGGAAATATCTTCCCCAGGTCTTAATAGAGTTTTAAAAAAAGAAGAAAATTTTAAACGTTTTATAGGGTCAAAAATAAAACTTCAAACTGTAGATCCGATTAGCAATCAGAAGAATTTTTTGGGAAATCTTTTGGACTGCAAAGATGGAAAAATAAAGATTGATGATGTTAGTAATGGGATTTTTGAAATAAATTTTTTAGATATAAAAAAAGCTAGCGTGGAAACTGAATTTTAGGAGGGATAAATGTCAGAAAGAGGTGAACTTTTGATGGTTCTTGAGCAAATTGAAAAAGATAAGAAAATTAAGAAAGAAGAGATTTTGGCTGTTATAGAAAATGCCCTTGCATCGGCATATAAAAAACATGTTGGTAAAAATGTAAATGTTGAAGCTAAAGTAAATCAAGATACGGGCGAAATGATGGCAAGTGTTGTAAAAGTTGTAGTAAAAGGTGTAACTAATTCTTTATTGGAAATATCTTTTAAAGATGCAAAAAAAATAAATAAAAAAGTAAAAATAGATGAGGAAATAAAAATCCCATTGGATATTCAGGATTTTTCTCGTATAGCTGCTCAGACGGCAAAGCAGGTTATTGTTCAAAAGATTAGAGAATCTGAAAGATGGTCTTTGTTTGAAGAGATGAAAAAAAAAATAAAGCAAATAGTAAGTGGAGTTGTATATCGTACAGTAGGGAGAAACCTTATAATTGATTTAGGAAAAACTGAAGCAATTCTTCCTAGTAGCGAGCAAGTTTTTAAGGAAAAGTTTAGTATAGGTCAACATATAAAAGCTGTTATAATAAAAGTTGAGAAAAGTTCAAAGGGATCGGGGGTTGTTTTATCTCGTATAAGTGTTGAGCTTGTAAAGAGATTATTTGAGCTTGAAGTACCGGAAATTTATGAAAAAGTTGTTGAGATTGTAAATGTCGTAAGAGACCCTGGAATGAGAACCAAAGTAGCAGTTTTATCACATAATCCTAAAGTTGATCCTATAGGGGCTTGTATTGGCATAAAAGGCGTCAGAATAAAACCAATTATAGATGAATTAAGAGGAGATAAAATAGATTTAGTTTCCTATTCCGTGGAGCCTGTTAAATATATAGCTGGATCGTTATCTCCGGCAAAAGTTATTTCTGTAGGCATTGTTTCCGAAAATGAAAAACAGGCCGAAGTCTTAGTAAGCGATGATATGCTTTCTTTGGCTATAGGTAAAAATGGACATAATGTTAGACTTGCGGCAAAACTTACTGGTTGGCATATAGATGTAAAATCTGAAAAACAAAAAAAAGAAGAAATTGATGCTAAAATAGAACAGCATACAGAAAATTTTTTCGCACCTGAAGGACTTAATGAAAAAAATGACTGAAAAATTATAAAGCAATTAAAAAGAATTTGGTTAAATTAAGTTTAAATGAGATAACATCTATTAGTTAATAAATGAACATGGGAGCACATATATTATGCCTATAAAACAAAAAGATAATAAAGAGAAGGCTATAAAAAAGAAAGCAGTTTCTGCTGTGTCAAAAATCAAAAATTCTTCTGCAAAAAAGACTATAAAAAAAACTTTAGCAACAACAGCTAAAAAGACACTTAAAATTAAAACTTCTGTAAAAAAGACAGAATCAAAAACTGAAAGTAAAGCTGCTAAAAATAAAACTGTAAAAAAAATAGTTTTGCATAAAAAAAAGCAAGCTGAACAAAATGCAACAGCTAAAGTTGTTAAAAAAAGGGGAGGTGGAGTTATAAAAAATACTCCTAAGAAAAAAGAGTTAGTAAAAATTAAACAAGTGGTAGTTAAGCGGAGCCATGATATAGATGGACAAAGTGAGAAAAATAATTCTGTTGATAATAATGTAAAAATCGAATCTTCAAATAAATATGAGCAAAAACATGATGAACAGAAAGTTTTTATTTCAGCAAAAACTAAAAAAGTTAATGAGGCAAACAAGACAGAATATACGGAACATAAAGATGTAATTTTAATAAATGAACTTATAACTGTAAGAGAACTTGCTGATAAAATGAGACTTAGACCTGGTGATGTTTTAAAGAAACTTATGTCAATGGGAAGCCTTGCCACAATAAACCAGAGGTTGGATGTAGATACTGCCACTCTTTTAGCAAATGAGTTTGGTTATGATGTTAAAATGGAATTTATTTATTTGGAAGAGAAAATTGGAATTGTCGATCAGCATGAAGATCCATCTAAGTTAAAACCTCGTTCGCCTATTGTTACAATTATGGGGCACGTTGACCATGGCAAAACGTCGCTTTTAGATGCTATAAGAAGCAGTAATATTGCAGGTGGTGAACATGGTGGAATAACTCAACATATAGGTGCATATAAAGTGCAAGTTTCATGTGGCGGTTATATAACATTTTTAGACACTCCTGGACATAAAGTTTTTACAGCTATGCGTTTAAGGGGATCGCAAGCTACTGATATAGTCGTGCTTGTAGTTTCAGCCACTGATGGAGTTATGCCTCAGACTGTTGAGTCTATAAATCACGCTAAATCTGCAAATGTTCCTATAATTGTTGCTGTAAATAAAATAGATATGCCTGCTGCTGATCCTCAGAAAATAAGACAAGAGTTAAGTAATTATGGACTTATTTCAGAAGAGTGGGGTGGTGATACTATAATGGTTGATATTTCTGCTAAGCAGAAAACGAATATAAATTTATTATTAGAAATGATTTTGCTCAAAGCTGAAATGATGGAGCTTAAAGCAAATCCTGATAAAAATGCAGAAGGTATAGTTATAGAAGCAAGGCTTGACTCTAGAAAGGGAGTAGTCGCTACTCTATTGATTCAAACTGGAACTTTAAAAATTGGTGATAATATTGTAATTGGAACAGTGTACGGAAAAATCAGAGCTTTGGTTGATGAAAATGGTAAAAGAGTTGGTTTTGCTGGGCCAAGTGCCTCAGTAAGCGTTTTAGGTATAAATGAGACTCCTCAGGCAGGTGATAAATTTGTGGTAGTTAAGTACGAATCCAAAGCTAGGGAAATTGCTCAGTTTAGAAGAGAAAAAGTTAAAGAAGCTTCATTGAGACCTGTGCATCATTTGTCGCTTGCAGATATCAGTGCAGGAAAGACAAAAGATTTAAGAATAATACTTAAAGCCGACGCTCAAGGCTCTTTAGGAGCTTTAAGCGATGCGCTGGAGAGGCTTTCTACTTCTGAGATTAACTTGAAAATAATACATAGTGGTGCTGGGGCCATTACTGAATCAGACGTTGCTTTAGCAGTAGCATCAGACGCTTTAATAATAGGATTTAGTTTGCGTCCTGATAGTGTTGTTGAAAGACTTGCCGAAACAGAGAAAGTAAGTATAAATGTTTATAGAATAATTTATGATTTAATTGCTGATGTAAAATCTGCTATGGAAGGTTTGCTTGATCCTGACATGAAAGAAAAAATACTTGGTAAGGCTGTAGTGAAACAAGTATTTAAAATCTCAAGCTTTGGAACTATTTCTGGTTGTTCGGTAATGGATGGAAAAATTCAAAGAGGTTCTAAAGTAAGGCTTTTAAGAGATAATGTAATTGTTTTTGAAGGAAATATTTTTTCACTAAAGAGATTTAAAAATGATGTTAAAGAAGCTGAGAAGGGTTATGAATGTGGTATAGGTCTTGAGAATTTTTCAGATGTTAAACCTGGTGATATAATGGAAAGTTTTATTACAGAAAAGGTTGCTAGAAAGTTTGAAAACTGAGCTTATATTATCTTCATAGCTGATAAAATTTTAAGTAGTATCTCAAGTAGTAAGAATATAAGCAAAGTAAAGGAAAATCATAATGCCATTATCGCATAAAAGATCTGTCAGAGTAGGGAGGCTTATACAGCAAACAGTTTCTAAGATTGTTAGGGAAATAAGAGATTTAGATTTTGGATTAGTTACTGTTATGGGTGTTAAAGTTAGTGATGATTTACTGAGTTGTAGAATTTATTACTCTGTTTTTGGATCTAGTGAAGATAAAAAAAAGATTGATATAGTCTTAAAGAAAAATAATAAAAAAATTAGATATCAACTTGCAGTGCGCTTAAATTTAAGACGAACACCAGAAATTGTTTTTATCTATGATGACACTAATGAGAACGCTGACAAAGTGTTTAGTTTGTTAAAGAAAATAGAAGAAGAGAAGTAGTGTTTGTAAGGAATGTTATTTAAAATTTTATTCTTCTATATACTGATGTTTTGAGGTTTAATTAATAATGAATATTTCTAAAAGCGATATCAATAAAATTTCAAAAATTTCAAAAATAATCAAACAGTCTAAAACATTTTTTATAGCAGGGCATATAAAACCTGATGGAGATAGCATAGGCTCTGCCTTAGCTTTCGCATCTGTTTTAAATAGAATAGGCAGAAAAGCCTGTATTTATAGTGTTGACGAATTGCCTAAATTTGTCAAATTTTTGAAAGGGGCAAATAAAATAAAAAAAGTTGCAAAAAAAACTGATAAGTTTGACTGTGCAATAATTTTAGAGTCGCTTAATTTTTCAAGAACGGGTGGTATTATAACGCTTTCTCAGGTAAAAAAAATAATAAATATAGACCATCATTTGACTTATACAGATTTTGGCAACGTAAATTATATTGTTCCTTCGTCATCTTCAACCGCAGAATTGGTTTTAAATATTTTTGAATATATGAAGATAAAACTTTTAAAACATGAAGCTGAGTGTCTGTATACAGGGATTATTACAGATACGGGATGTTTTCAACAAGTAAACACGACGCTTAATTCCCATATTTCCAGTGCAAAGCTTATGGAGTGCGGAGTTGATGTAAATAAAGTTTACAAAAAAATTTATGAAAATGGGTCAATGAATACATTGAAGCTTCAAGGCCTGGCTCTTTACAACATAAAAACGATCTTGAATAATAAAGTCTCTTATATACTTTTAACCAAAAGTATATTTAAAAAAACTGGCACTTCTGAAGGAGATTCCGAAGGTGTTGTGAATTATACGCTTAGAATAGCTGGGGTTATAGTTGGTTGTGTTTTTAAAGAAATTGACAGAAGGACAACTGAAGTGAGTTTACGCTCGATAAGAAATTTTGATTTATTAAAAGTTGTTCATGAATTTGGCGGTGGTGGACACAAAAATGCGGCTGGTTGTACTATAAATGCTGGAATTAAAAAGGCAGTGGAGATCGTTGCGGATGTTTTGAGAAAAAAAATAAAAATAAATTAACTTAGATATGGCTAAGATTTATAATGATATATCAGGAATGTTGCTTTTGGATAAACCTTCAGGAATTACGTCATTTAAAGTTGTTCATAAAATAAAAAAAATGTTAAAAGTAAAGAAAGTCGGTCATTGTGGGACTTTGGATCCTGCAGCTACTGGGCTTTTGATTGTTTTGGTAGGAAAGGCAACAAAAATTCAAGATAAGTTTATGAAAAAAGATAAAGTTTACATCAGTTCTTTTCTTTTGGGAACCGTCACAAATACAGGAGATTTAGAAGGAAATATAGTTTATCAAAAATATTTTTTGGATATTTTAGATATAGATATTAAAAAAATAAAAAATGCAGCTAAAAATTTTACAGGAGAACTTTATCAAGTTCCTCCTATGTATTCTGCTTTAAAACATAAAGGTAAAAAACTTTATGAGTTTGCAAGACGTGGCATAGAAGTTGAGAGAAAATCAAAAAAAATTGTAATAAACGAGTTTGAAGTAATTTCTTACTTCAATGACATTGTAAACGTCAGAGTTTCCTGTTCCAGTGGAACATACATAAGGGCTTTGGCTCAAGATTTTGGGAATTTTTTAGGATGTGGAGCAACGGTTAAAACCTTAAGAAGAGAATATATAGATACTTTTGACGTCAAAAACGCTTTGAAATATGAAGATTGCGATGATGTAAATAAAATAATAGAAAATATGATATCTTTAGACATATATAAATGAATAAAAAATCAGTTGTAACCATTGGAACATTTGATGGAGTGCATAAAGGACACAGTCTGCTTATAGATAAAACTGTGTCGTTAGCTGGAAAGAATAATTTAAAAAGTATAGTAATATCGCTTGAAAGACCTGTAAAAAAGGTTAAAGGGTTACTTACAACTTGCGATGAGAAGCTTGAAGAAATAAAGACTTTGGGTGTTGATGAAATTATTTTGATAAATGTGTCTTCTAAAATTTTAACCTACACCGCAGATAAATTTTTTGATGAATTTTTGCTTGATGGTCTAAATGTTTCAGAAATAGTATGTGGCTCCGATTTCGCTTTTGGCAAAGCCAGGAAAGGTGATATGAGCTGGCTTAAAAAAAAAGCAAAAAATAATAATGTTAAACTAAGTATAGTTAAACATTTAAAGAGTTCTTCAAAACAAATATCTTCGTCTTATATAAGAACATTGCTTGAAAAAGGTGATGTAAAAAACGTTGCAAAATTATTGGGCAGATTTTACTCTTTTTCAGGAATTCCGTTTAAAGATAAAGGTTTTGGTAAAAAGTTAGGGTTTCCTACTGTAAATTTAAAAATAAATAGTGATAAACTTATTCCAAAAGGTGTATATATAAGTCTAATAACACAAAAAAATAAAACATATACGTCCGTTACAAGCATAGGAACTCGATTTACTTTTAACAGGGGCGGTAAGATTGTTCCTGAAACTCATATTTTAAATTTTGACGGTACATGGAAAAAAGCTTTGACGAAAGTAATATTGTTGAAAAAAATAAGAGATGAAAAGAAATTTAAGAATGAGCAAGCCCTAAAGTTTCAGATTTCAAGAGATATAGTAAAATCTTTAAGATTTTTTAAATTTGGTGAAATAGCCTGAAAATTTGATATTTTTTTGGAGTTTTGGTAAAATTTAATATAAATATTTTTAATTAAGTGAAATTTAATGTCTTACGATTGTCTTTTTTGCAAAATAGCTGAAGGAAAAATTTCATCGTATAAAATTTATGAAGATGAAGAAGTTTTTGCTTTTATGGATATAAATCCTCAAGCTCCTGTTCATATAGTGATTATACCAAAAAAACATATAAACGGATTGGATAATGTTTTTTATGAGGATGAGCAAGTACTTGGTCACATTCAAGTTGTGGCTGCAAAAATAGCAAAACAGTTTCCTGAGATGAAAAATGGTTTTCGTGTTATAAATAATTGCGGAGAAAACGGTGGTCAGACTATTTTTCATATTCATTACCATCTTCTTGGGGGAAGAGTTTTTAGTTGGCCCCCAGGGTGATTTATGATGAAAATAAACTTTTTTAAGAAAGGCGGTGTTTGAGATATAGTATGGTAGATATTAAAGTTCGTGAAGGAGAGTCTATTGAAGAGGCTATTAGACGTTTTAAGAGAGAATGCGAAAGGAACGGAGTTATGCAAGAAATTAAGAAGCGTGAATTTTATAAAGCTCCAAGCATTTTAAAGAAAGAAAAGCTTGCTGAAACAAAGAGAAAAATTCGTCGAAAAATGTTTAAAGATAGCAGATGGTCCAGATAAAGAATGCATAAAAAAGGGGAAAATTGTTCCTTGGGGGGGGTAAGACAGTAAAAATGAAATTGAAAGATATTCAGGATATATTTGTAAAAGAGGGAATCAACGAAGATCCTAGAGGATTAGATATTGTAGAAGCAGATTTATTGAAACGCAAAGAAGAATATGATGCTCTTTCGTTTAAAAAAAAAGAAAGCTATGATATAGAAAGTCTTAGTAATCCATACTATGATTCAAGAATTATTTACGGAGATCCAGATATCCATGTAAAAATCATTTTAGTTGGCATAGACATAGAAACACAGGAACTTTTGTTAGCTAAAAGTCTTATGGATTCAGGAATAAAAATAGATTTAGTTATAGCGCATCATCCAGAAGGATATGCTTGTTCAACATTTCACAGTGTTATGAACATGCAGATCGATATTTTAAATAATCAGGGGGTACCTATAAATATTACAGAAAAAATTGTTTCAGAAAGAATTAGAGAAGTTCAAAAAAACATTTTTTCTAAAAATAATGAAAGAATTTACGATGCCACAAAACTTCTAAAGATTCCTTTTATGACTGCCCATTCTGTAGCTGATAACCACGTTGCGTCGTTTTTAGAGAAAAATATAACTGAATTAAAACCTGTTTATTTAAAAGAAATCGTAGAATTGTTGAATAGATATTCAGAATATCAACACGCAATCACAATAGGACAAGCGCCTTTTATTTTATGCGGAAATGACTTTTCAAGATGTGGAAAGGTTTTTGTTGATATGACAGGTGGCACTGAAGGACCGTTGGAGTCTTTTGGTAAACTTGCGGCAGCTGGAGTAGGGACTATAGTTGGAATGCACTTAAGTTCTAAAGCCGTTAAAGAAGCTGAAAAATATCACTTAAATGTTATTTTAGCTGGACATATTTCATCTGACAATTTGGGTCTTAATCTTTTGTTTGATAAACTCGAAAATAAAGCTGGTAAACTTGAATTTATAGAATGTTCAGGATTTAGAAGGTTCAGAAGATAATAAAATGACTATACCTGAAGATATAATAGAAAGAATAAGGCTTTCAAACAACATAGAGTCTGTTGTAAGAGAGTATCTTCCGGATTTGAAAAAAGCAGGGCGTAATTGGAAAGCTTGTTGTCCTTTTCATAATGATAAAACTCCGTCTTTTATTGTAAGTCCTGAGAAAGATATTTTTAGATGTTTCGGATGTAATACGGCGGGAGATGTTTTTAAGTTTGTTATGCTTATCGATAATGTATCTTGGCCTGAAGCTGTAAGAAAATTAGCTCAAAAATCAGGAATAACAATTCAAGAAATTAAGAAAAATATAGCAAAAACGTCAGAAAAATCTAAAATATTTGATATTTTGGAAAATTCAGCTATATTTTATCATAAATGTTTGCTTGAAAGTTTAAGGGCAAGTAAGGCTAGAGATTATTTAAAAAGTCGTGGCATAACAGGTAATACTATAAATAAATTCAATCTTGGTTTTGCCCCTAAAGGTCAAAATTTACAGTTGGCTTTGAAAAAAGGATATACTGTTGATGAACTTGCAAAAGCTGGTTTAATAATCAAAGACGAGAGAGGGGTTTTTTTTGAATATATGTCAGGACGTATTGTATTTCCGATTTATGATGTACAGGGAAGGGTCGTTGCATTTGGGGGAAGAACTATTGAAAATCAAGAACCTAAATACTTGAATACTCCTGAGACAATTGTTTATTCTAAATCGTCAAATTTTTACGGCTTGTATCAAACTTTGCCAGAACTTAGAAAAGAAAGAAAAATGATTATTCTTGAAGGGTATATGGACGTTGTTATTCCACAGCAGTATGGTATAGTTGGAGCAGTAGCGACACTGGGTACGGCGTTTACTCAAAATCATGCAAAATTAATTATAAGATATTCTGATGAAGTAACATTGCTTTTTGACGCTGATAATGCTGGAAGAATGGGTATTCAGAAAGCACTAAAAATTTTGGTGGAGAATGACGTGGAGGCTAAAGTTTCTTCTTTACCAGAACATGTTGACGCTGATGAATATTTGAATCAGTATGGAAAAGAGAAGTTTTTAAAATTGTTGTCAGATAGCTCTAAAAATACTATAGATTTTATGATTGACAGAGTTTATAGGAGTAAATTATCGTCTGGAAAAATTATTTCTCTTGAAGTTAAAGCTAAAGCAATATCAGTTCTTTTAGATTTTGTATTAAAAAGTTCAAATGCAATAATTCAAAGTGAGTGGATAAAAAAAATAGCTCAATATATAAATGTAGATGAAGAAGCTGTTTGGCGAGAGTTTAAAAAGAGACAAGGTTTAAAAGTAAAGAGTTGTTTTAACGACGATATTAAAAATTTAACTTCTAAGCCACCTGTCAAAAATAGAAAGGTTACAATGTCTTTGGAAGAAAATCTTTTAAATTTAATTTTAAATAATAGAGATTATATTGAAAGAGTTGGGGCAGATTTTTTTCAGGATGTAAGGTGTCGAAAAATTTATGGTTTGTTGGCTTTCGGCTTAAGCGATGCGGAAATATTAAGCGTTTTGCCACATGAAGAAATTGTGTGGTTTTCGGAGCTTACTTTAAATCCAGTTGAGTATAATGATGTAAATGAAGCCTTTTCAATTATTTTAAAAGACATGAAAGGATATAATTATAAAATAAGAAGGCAACAGCTTGAGAAAGAAATTCTTTTGATGACAGAAGGTAAAAAAGAAAAAAATAGTGTTTTATTTGAAGAATATAAAAAACTAACAACCATTTTGAAGGGGTCGGGGAATTAAGTGGCAAAAAGAGATTTATTCCAAGATTTAATTGATGTTGGTAAAGAACAGGGATATCTTACATATGAGGATATAGGTAGTAATTTGCCACAAAAATATATGGTTGCTGAAAAAATTGACAGTTTTTTTGTCACTTTGGAAAACTATGGTATTCATGTTTTGCATGACAAGGACGTTGAAAAAGAAAAAAAGAATACGGCAGAGATTGTTGAACAGCCTGTAAAGGTATTAGAAGAAAAAGAAGATATAAATCCTGTAAGAATGTATTTAAGTGAGATGTCAAAAGTTCCTTTGCTTGAAAGATCCGTTGAACTTGAGTTGGCAAAGAACATAAGAGAAAATGAAAAAAAGCTTAAATTGATAGTTTTAGAATCTCCTCTTATAATAAAAGAAATAAGAAATTGGGAAACTCTTATAAGTCAACAGGAAATGACAACTAAAGAGTTGATGCCAAGAGGACGAAAGTCTCAAGCTCAATTAAGGGGAATGGGCATAAAAATAAAAACAGCTGTAAAAAAAATAAATCTTATAGAAAAAAGGATAAACTTTCATGACGAAAGACTGAAGTCTAAATCTGTATCTCAAAAAGACAGAGAACATCACTTAAATAAAGTTAAACAATTTCGTGGTGAAATAATAAATCTCATTGTAAATCTTAATTTGAATCAAGATAAGGTTAAAAGACTTATAAATAAAATTAAAACTATAGCCCATAAGCTTAATGAAATAAAAGACAATATTAGAAGATTTGAACGAAAATATAAAAATAATTTTTCAAAAGTTCAGACTTTATTTAAACAATATGAAACAAACAAGATTTCAACTGTTGATTTTAAAAAATTTACAGGAGTGTCTGTGAAAAACGCAAGTGAAGATTTAAAAAATCTTAAAAGTTTATTTGAAAAACAAGCGAGTATACAGGAAGGTTCTGTTGTGACTGTTGAAGAAATGATAGATACTGACAGAAAAATAAGAGAACTTGAGGAGGTTATTCATAGAGATAAAATAAAACTCACTGAAGCTAACTTTAGACTTGTTATTTCTATAGCAAAAAAATATATGGGTGTAAGTAACTTGGAATTATCTGATCTTATACAGGAAGGAAATCTTGGACTCTCTAAGGCGGTTGAGAAGTTTGAGTGGAAGAGGGGTTTTAAGTTTTCAACTTACGCTACTTGGTGGATAAGACAGTCTATAAACAGAGCCATTGCTGATCAAGCAAGAACTATAAGGATTCCTGTTCATATGAAAGAACTTATATCAAAACTTACAAAAACCAAAAAAAAATTTCAACAGGATATAGGTAGAGAACCGACAATAAAAGAATATGGCAAATCTTTAAGGCTTTCTACTGATAGAGTAAGAAGGATTTTGAAAATGATGCAAGAGCCAGTTTCTTTGGCAATACCTATAGGCGAAGAAGAGGACTCAAGGTTAGAAGATTTTATAGAAGATAATAATAGTCCAAGTCCTATAGTTAAGATGCAGCAATATAGACTGCAGCTTGAACTTAAAAAAGTGTTAAGTACTTTAACCTCTAGAGAAGCTGAAATAATAAGTTTAAGGTATGGAATAGGCGTAGGATATCCAAGTACTCTTGAAGAAGTTGGTAAGAGGTTTGGAGTTACTAGAGAGAGAGTGAGGCAGATAGAAGCAAAAGCTATAAGAAAATTGAGACATCCAAGTAGGAGCAAATTACTTCGTGAATATTTGGACTAGATGAGATAAACTGATAAGAACGTTAAAATAGTTTTAAGTTGGTATTGTGAAAAGTTTTTTATAAAATTGCTATTCATGTTATAATTAAAAATACCCAAAGCTCTAAAAAAGGTTTGGATTTGGAAAGTTTGTTTCAGTTTAATTATTTTCTGCATTTTTGGACGATATATGTTGAAGTTGTTACTAATTTTTTAATTGTTGATAAATCTATTTCGTTTAAAATAGATTTATCATAAGTAGTTCTAAAGAGATGTTGAATTCCTGAAGATTGAATTATATTAAGTGACTGTTTTATCATATTTAAGTCACCTTTAAAAAATAGGCTGTACTTATCTTCAGATGACTTTATATCCATAGCAATAAAATCTAAAAAGTTTTTATCAATTAAATCTTTTAAAATTTTAGGATTTGTTCCATTAGTGTCAAGTTTTACAAAGAAGTTTAATCTTTTTATTTTTTTTATAAACTTCACTAAATCTTTCTGAAGAGTAGGTTCTCCGCCAGTTATAACAATACCTTTAAGAAGTTTTTGTCTTTTTTTTAAAAAATTGAAAACTTCATCATTGTTCATATTTGTTTCAAATAAGTGAGGATAGACTAGCTGGGGGTTGTGGCAATATGGACATCTCATATTGCATCCTTGCGTAAAGATAACAGCTGCAGGAACCCCAGGGTAATCTATCAATGATAATTTTTGCAATCCGCCAATTTGTATCATTGTTTACAATGACAATATGTATTACGTATTTTAAATTCTTCCTGTTTGCCTTCATTCCATAAAGAAACAGGTCTCAAGTAACCAACAACTCTTGAGTAAACTTCGCATTTTGTACCCTCAACACAATTCTTCTTCATTTTTAACTCGTTGATTTTTTTTTGAATTTCGTTAACAGTCATGTTATGTGTTCCCCCATTTTTTATGTTATATACTAGTGTTTGTATATAACATATTTTCAAGCGATTTTATTTTTTGGTCTATCTCCTTATATTTTTTATTTTTGCAATTTGGGCACTCGTGTTGTTCTCCTTCAAGATATCCACACTTTGGACAAACACTAAAAGTTGGCGTTATTGAAAAATACGGCAAACTATAGTTTTCGCATATCGTTTTTATAAAAATTTTTAGAGCTTCAGTGTCTTTAATTTTTTCGCCCATGAATATATGCATAACTGTTCCACCTGTGTACTTGGATTGCATAGAGTCCTGTAAATTTAAGTTTTCAAAAATATCATCAGTATAATTCACAGGCAACTGACTTGAATTTGTATAAAAGGGAATATCGGCTTTTTTGTTTGCTGAAATAATATCCGGATATTTTTTTAAATCAAGCTTTGCAAGCCTATAAGAAGTACCTTCGGCAGGTGTTGCTTCAAGATTATAGTTATTCCCAGTTTCTTGCTGATACTGAATTAGAGTTTTTCTCATAAAATCTAATACTTCTTCACCAAAAGTTTTTCCTTTTTTGCTGCCGACCCCTTCACCAAATAGATTTACGCAAGCTTCGTTAAGTCCAATTATGCCTATTGTTGAGAAGTGGTTTTTCCAATATTTGTCAAAACGTTGTTTTATGCTTCTTAAATAAAAGCTCATATACGGATATAAATTATTTGAAGTTAACTTTTCCAAAATATCTCTCTTTATTTCTAAACTCTGCTTAGCCGTGTCCATCATATTTTTGAGTCTTTCCATAAAGTCGGATTTATTTTTAGATAAGTATCCGATTCTTGGTAGATTTATAGTTACAACTCCTATAGAGCCAGTAAGAGGAGCAGCACCAAAAAGTCCTCCCCCTTTTTTCTGTAATTCTCGATTATCTATCCTGAGGCGACAACACATGCTTCTTGCGTCTTCAGGCTTCATATCGGAGTTTATAAAATTTGCGAAATACGGAACACCATATTTCGCCGTAATATCCCACAAAGCTTTTATATTAGGATTATGCCAATTAAAGTTTTGTGTTATATTATATGTTGGTATGGGAAATGTAAAAACCCTTCCTTTGGCGTCACCTTCAAGCATAAGTTCTAAAAAAGCTTGATTTAAAATGTCAATTTCTTTTTGGAATTCGCCGTATTTTTTGTCTTGGCGTTCTCCGCCAATAACAACAGGTTCATCTTTATAATATGGAGCTACTGTTAAATCTAAAGTTAAATTTGTAAAAGGTGTTTGAAAACCAACCCTTGTCGGTACGTTTATGTTAAAAAGAAATTCTTGCAAAGCCTGTTTTACTTCTTTATATGTAAGCTTATCATAATAAATAAAAGGAGCAATGAGAGTGTCAAAGTTAGAAAATGCTTGAGCGCCTGCACTTTCCCCTTGAAGAGTATAAAAAAAGTTTACAATTTGTCCCAAGGCTGTTCTAAAGTGCTTTGCGGGTTTGGCTTCAGATTTACCTAAGGCACCTTTAAAGCCACTTACTAGCAAATCTTGCAAATCCCATCCAACGCAATAGGCTCCTAAAAGTCCTAAATCATGTATGTGAAGGTCTCCTTCAGAATGAGTTTTTTTTATATTTTCAGGATAGACTTTATTTAGCCAATATATTTTGCTTACTTCAGAAGAAATATAATTATTTAACCCTTGTAATGAATAAGACATGTTGCTATTTTCGTTTACCTGCCAGTCCAATTTTTTCAAATATTGATCAACCAAGTCTACATTAAATGCTGAAGTTATTTCTCTGATTTTAGCGTGTTGATCGCGGTATAATATATAAGCTTTGGCGGTTTTTTTATACAAAGAGGAAAGTAAAACTTCTTCAACAATATCTTGAACTTCTTCCACTGAAGGTTTCCTATTTTTTATAGAGTTTTTAAGTATGAATAAAGCTTTTATAGTAAGCCTTTCTGCAGTATCTTGCCTAAATTCTTTAGTAGCTTTTCCTGCCTTTGTTATTGCTGCAACAATTTTTTTAGAGTTAAAAAATTCTTCAGTTCCATCTCTTTTTACAATTGAACTGAAAATCTTTTCATTTTTCATAAAACTTTACCCTCAATGATACAATTTATTTTCGCTATTTATAAAAGTTTTTAATATTTTGCTTAAATAATCAAATCCTTAAATTGATTATAGTATAAAAAATATTTTTTGAACTTTTCTGTTAATCCGATTAAAATCTAAAAGTTTATAATTTTTTTACAACACTATATGTAGCGTGAGTAGTCTTTAGTTGACACAACATATATTACATTAGTAAAAAATAAATGTCAAGCGTTTCAAGCGTTTATTTTCAACATTTTTAAAATTGGAGAATAGGCTCTTTTTCTGATGTTGTCCTGCACAAAAATAATATTTTTCATGTTGACAAGAACATCATAGACTTTTGCCAATGTTATTTTTTTCATATTTGGACATACGCTAAGTTCAGTTGCAGGATAAAAATTTCCACTAGGATTATCTTTTTTCAGTTTATGTAGTATACCTGTTTCTGTGCATATAATGAATTCTTCAGAAGGACTTTTTTTAATGTGTTCGCACATGCCTCCTGTAGATAATGTATAGTCTGCTAAGTCAAGAACTTCAGGACGACATTCAGGGTGCGCTAAAACCTCTGCTTTAGGGTATTTATTTTTAGCTGTTTTTACATATTCAGGTAAGATAAAATTGTTGTGTGTGGGGCAAAAACCATTCCAAATATTTATTTTTATGCCTGATACTTTTTGGATGTATCTGCCTAAATTTCTATCAGGTGTAAAAATAATGTCAGTATTCTTATCAAAATTCTCAACTACTTTTTTTACGACATTTACTGCATTTGAAGATGTACAGCATATGTCACTTTCTGCTTTTACTGCTGCAGAAGTATTCACGTAAGATACAACTATGGGTTTTTTAAACTTTGATTTAAACTCTTTTAGTTTTTCTACAGTTATCATATCTGCCATAGGACAACCCGCTTTCAAGTCAGGTATTAAAATTTTTTTTTGAGGATTAAGAATAGAAGCAGTTTCAGCCATAAAATACACACCGCAAAGCACAATAATGTCATTTTTTGCCTGAGTTGCTTGCTTGCTTAATTCTAAAGAATCGCCGACGAAATCGGCTATATCGTATATTTCTGGGCGTTGGTATGTATGAGCTAAAACTAACGCTTTTTTTTCTTTTTTTAAAATGTTTATCTTTTGAACAATATCGCTCATTTAATCTTTTTTTTATCCTATGTGTTGAGTAAATGTGTTGAGTAAAAAAATTATTTAACGGTTGTTATTTTAATTTTTTCAAAATCTTTTATAACCAAAAATTTTAGATTAGGCGAATTATATACTTATTGACAAAGAAGATTTTTGTAACTTGACACATGAGTAAGTTCCCAAAAAAATCTACCCTGACTGCGTGATATCGTGATATATGTAAAATTAAGAAAACTTGCAACATTGTTTTTCTCAACCCAAAACATACTTAATTACTAAGACCTATCTTTTCTTATTGTAAGTTTATGTTAAGATTTGTGTCATAGAATTTATATAGTTAAAGCTTTTTTTTGGAGAATATGCCTCTATTTTACTCTCTATGTTCGAGCTAAAAACTGTCAATCTTTTTTTGGCACAATAAGTATATCAAGCTGTCATTTAATTTTATACTTTTAGACATTTTATGTCTTTTGCATTTTGAAAGAATTAAAAATTTTTTTATGCGGCCTTATCATGTTACTCCATTAGCTCGATTTTGTCCCATGTTCATAAAACAATACAGTGTGAGAAAATATTTCCAGAAAGTTTATACTGCATAATAAGTACGATATTGTTTTTAGTGTGCCGTAAGTTTCATATGCTATTGTAACATTTTTAAGTTATTTTTCAGATTTAAGAATAATATTTCAAATTTTATAAAATTTGGGATGGTGACTAAGTGTAAAAAAATGAACTTTCAGAATGTTTAGCCACCACATTATCTTTAAGTCAATACTTTAATACTAAATATTATAACATATTACAGCGAGAGGGATGTTTATATGCATTTATGGCATTAATTATATTTATTTAAGCTTTTTTTCTATAAAATAACACAAGTGGATACAAGGGTGTGAGGCCAGCTTTGTCTATCCTTAATAGTTGAAGAATTTGTACATATGGTTTATATGGGTATCAAGCTGTGTTCAGAATTTTTTGCGAGCAGTATAGCAATTATAATATGTAATAATTGTAATATTTTTAGCTCTTTCCTTGTCTTTACGATCAATGAATTTTTATGATTCTTTCTGGGACCTGATATTAGAAATGTCGTTTAATCTTATTTTTATTTTGTGCTTTTGTCTTCTTCATTAAATAAAATATTTTATGACTATATATCTCGCACTATCTTCTGCAAATTTTATACATATTCTTTGAATCTATATATGCTTAGTAGTTATTTACAAAAGAGCTTTATCCTTAAAACTGTGGGTGTATAAAACTCAGATATAAATGTTAAATAGTCGTTAGTTATCATTAGCTACAACCATTGTTGTGTTGTGTCTTATTTCTAACTATGTGTTACTATAATTTTTCACAGTTCAATCTTTCTATTTATATCTTTTATATCATTCCATTTTGCTTAAGTTTTTATGTTCGTAATTCATTAAAATAGCAGTTGATATGAACGCGATTAAATCAGACACAGGTATAGTAATCCATACACCTGTAACTCCAAGATATTTTGGTAATATAAGAAGTAGAGGGATTGAAAGTATAAATTGCTTTGTTGCAGATAAAATTATTGAAAGGTTAGCTTTTCCTATACTTTGGAAAAATACTATAGATACTGTTTGATAGCCGACTAAACAGTAAGTTATAAGTATATAACGCATTCCTTCGACGGTTACTTTAATAAGCTCTTTGTCTGTGGTAAACAAAGAAACTATAGCGTGAGGAAATATTCCAGCAATCAAAGAGCCTAGTGCCATCACGACTACTGCTATAAAAATTGTTTTTTTTAACACTTCGTTAACCCTTTTGTATAATCCAGCTCCATAATTATATCCTGATATTGGTTGCATTCCCTGAGTTAATCCCAAAACAATCATAGCAAAGACAAATAAGATCCGAACTACTATTCCGTACGCTCCTACGGCAGTATCTCCTCCATAAATAGAGAGGTTTTTATTTATAAGTACTATGATTATACACGTAGTGACATTAATAAGAAAAGGAGATAAACCAATTGAAAATATTTTTTTTACAGTATTTTTATTTAAAGCGAAAAATTTTTTTTGAAAATGTATAAAATTTGTTTTATTACTAAAAAATTTTATCTGCCATGCCAGTGCCAAAGTTTGAGAAATAATCGTTGCAAAAGCACTTCCACGTATGCCCCAACCAAACTTAAATATAAATAAAGGATTAAGAATAAAATTTACAATTATGGTTGCAAAAGTTGCAGTCATAGCTTTTTTAGGATATCCTTGAGAGCGCAACAAAGAATTAATTCCCATATACATGTGCGTAACAACGTTGCCTATTAAAATGATAACTATGAAGTCATGAGCATGTGGGAGCGTTTGTTGACTTGCTCCAAAAAAAAGAAGTATCGGATCTAGAAAAAACAATAGTATTACAGAAAAAAGAGTTCCTATTATTGTATTTAAAACAATAACATTCCCTAAAATATAATTTGCTGCTTCATAGTCCTTTTGTCCAAGTCTTATTGAAAGCATTGTGCCTGCGCCGATGCCAATTAGTTGACCGAATGCAATTCCTAAATTAATTATGGGGAGAGTTATAGATAAACCTGATAGGGCATCTATTCCTACGCCGTGTCCTATAAATATACTGTCTGTAACATTGCAGAGTGATGTGGCAAACATCGCCATAGTTGCCGGGAGTGCATATTGCGTTAATAATTTTCCTATATTTGCAGTTCCAAGCGTAAGATGAGCAACATTTTTTTCCAATTTTTATTCCTTAAATATCAATAAAATTAATCATATATTATAATTATACAAAGAAAGATTTATATTGTATTGAAAAACAATTGCGTTTTAACATGGGAGATAAAAGTGAAAATATTAGTTTAGAAGCTATACTTGGAGTGCTTGTGTTTTTATTGAGATAAAGCGATAATATATATAATTTGTTGCGATCAAAAAAGGGGCTTTGGGGGTTTGTTATTAAAAAGAGTAGTTAGATAAAAACAGATTTGAAAATATATAAAATTAATCTTAATTAGAGAGATAAATTTGATGATTTCTATTATTTATGATTATATTAAAATGTAGATGCCCTAGTACTAGTTTAAAATATAACAAATTTTGGTCATTATGGTTCTTCGATGAAAACGGGTATTTCAATCTTTAAATATATCTCTGATTATAGCTTTGCTCCGCATGGTAAGTTTAACTATAATTATGTTTTTCAAAAATTAAAATGTAAATTTTTGGAGTCTAATGTTAAGCTTTTTGTTTATAAAGTATCTAAATGGTGGTATCAAATAAAGACCTGGAATCTATAATTTTGCAAGCTATGGGTTGTGTGTGGTCCTAGAAAATTATAAATAAGATAAATATATCCTATTAGATTTGTAGTTATGAGGATTATTGATTTGGGTGAATATTTTACAACTTTAGGAATACAGAAATAATTGTTTCAAATATTTCGTCATTTCTTTTGTAAATCTATTCTTGTTTCGTTCGTTTCTGTCTTTTTTGGCAGTTTGGAATTATTATAATATTCAAGTCTGACAAGTCTGATTCAAGTCTGAATTTGTGTAGAATCTTTAATAATAATTGTCAACATACACCCCAGCAACATACTAGCATATATTTTTAACCATGGATGCAAAGGCATAACTATAGCACAAATTGTATGAGATAAGTTCCATTTTTGCTTTCCTTCAGTTTTTTCTTGTTATATAAAGCTTTAACTTTTTATATTTAATTTATAATATCTGTTTGATTATATAAATTTTTGTATTATTTTATTTATGATGGATGTATGATGTTATGGGGATGTAAAAGAATTTGTATAATTTTGTATCAATATTAATATCATAATTAATATCATAAATCATAACATTTTTAGGAATTTTAAAAATGAACAATTGTTTAATTAATTCTAAAGAATATTTTTTAACACTTTTATTTGTTTTTTTGTTGTATATATTTTTTACAGGAAAGACATACGCAACTGAAATTAATTATGATTTTGCCCAATGTGTTACTGCGAGTGTTGCTTTTTTGAATCAAGGCGCTGACGCTGTGGCAGATAAAGGAGCTATGACAGCAGTTTCGTCTGTAGCCCTAAATAGTATTGGAAACCTTTCTTTATTTGGCACGACTTTTATTGGAAAATCAAAATGTAAGATGGGGTCTCAAGGTAATCACATCGATTTAATCGTGACATTTTTAGTTGTAGGATTAGTAAAAAGTTTTAATACTGATTTTGGAAAACTAACACTTGGTCCATTTTTTGAACATGGCATAAGTTCTTGTGATGGATATAGAGACTTATCAATCACTGGGCTAGGAAATCTTGGTTATAGTGGCGGTGGATTGTTGGGGCATATTGATTTTAGTAAAAATTTTTACAGTGAATTATCAGGTAAAGTGGGTTTTAATCAAACAGATTTTGCAATGGAATTTAGTAAGATAAAAAAATATGATTATAGGGCATTATATATGAACTGTCATGTAGGTTCTGGCTATGTGTTCAAAATAAACAATATTTTAAAATTTGACACTTACAGTAAATATTTTTTCACACACAAATTTAGCAAAAATGTTTATTTAAAGGATGACACGTTTTTTAGGTTTTTAGATATTAACTCTCAACGTATACGAATTGGAACAAGAATATCTTATATATTTAACAAACATGCAGTTGCTTATTGTGGAGCGGCATATGAGTATATTACTACAGAAACTATTGGCATTAAAAAAGGCTTAGCTGATAGTTTTTATACATTGAAAGGAGGAAGATGGATAGGAGAAATAGGCGTTTTTGAAAGCTTTAAGGATTTTTATTTTGGTTTAAGTGGTCAGTGTTATATCTGTGAACAAAGCGGTGTATTGCTAATGCTTGGAACTTCTTTTGATTTATTTAGCAGGATAGAAAAATTTTTAGGGTATTCTTCTGGAAAATTTTATTCAAAAAAAACCAAAAGATTTAGCAAAAATTTTAAGATGTCAAAGAAAAAATGTTTTGATAAAACTCTTGAAATAATAAAAAAACTGAAAGCAAGAGTAACTCACAAGAGTTTTGATAAAGGTTATATCATAGCTTTTAATTTTGCCAAGAATTTTGACGGTTGTTGTTTGGATTCAACAGAAGTAGGAATTTTTATAACGGGAACAAGTTCTGAGAGCATAATTGTTGAAGTTTGTTCAGAAAATAATATACTTTGTAAAAAATTTTCTGTTAAATTTTTTGAAATGTTGATTGAAAAGTTTGATGATTTAAGCAAAGAAGACAACAATAAAAACAATGGGTAGGGAGGCATTTATGGCAAAGATTAAAAAAATTAAAGGAAGAGAAATTGTTGATTCACGAGGAAATCCTACTGTTGAGGTGGATATTTTATTGGATGATGGAACTTTAGGAAGAGCGGCTGTTCCTTCCGGTGCCTCAACTGGATCCAGAGAGGCTCTTGAACTTAGAGATGGAGACAAAAAAAGATTTGATGGTAAGGGTGTTTTAAAAGCTGTATCAAATGTTAATAAGGAAATAGCCTCAAAAATTGTTGGATTTGATGTAATCGAACAACAAAAAATAGATGAAACAATGATAAAACTTGATGGCACGGATTTTAAGAGTAATTTAGGGGCTAACGCTATACTTGGAGTATCTCTTGCGTGCGCTAAAGCCGGAGCTATTTCAAGTAGACTTCCTGTGTATGAGTATGTAAGAAAGACTTATGAAATCAAAAGCGATAAATATATTTTGCCTGTTCCGTTGATGAATATTATAAACGGCGGCGAACATGCTGATAATAATGTTGATTTACAGGAGTTCATGATTGCTCCTATAAATATTTCTAGCTTTCATGAAGCTTTAAGGGTAGGCTGTGAAGTTTTTCATAGTTTAAAAAAAGTATTAAATAACAGAGGCTTTTCAACAGGTGTTGGCGATGAAGGTGGATTTGCCCCAAATTTAATATCTAATGAACAAGCCTTGGAAGTAATATGTGAAGCTGTTAAAACTGCAGGCTATGAAGTTGGAAAAGACATAGTTTTTGCTTTAGACGTAGCTGCAAGCGAGCTTTATAACAATGGCAAATATAAGCTTGATGGTGAAGTAAAAGACAAAGTAAAAACCTCGCAAGACATGATTGCTTTTTATGACAATCTTTTGAAGAAATATCCTATAATGTCTATAGAAGATGGTTTAAGCGAATCGGATTGGGATGGCTGGAAAACTCTTACTCAAGAGTTAAAATCTAAGTTACAACTTGTAGGTGACGATCTTTTTGTAACAAACACGAAAATATTTAAAGATGGCATAGACAAGCATATTGCAAATTCTATTCTTATAAAAGTCAATCAAATAGGTTCTCTTTCAGAGACTGTTGCTGCTATTCAAATGGCTTATAAGGCTGGTTATACTGCTATTATGTCACACCGTTCGGGAGAAACAGAAGATAGTATAATTGCAGATTTAGCTGTTGCTTTAAATACAGGGCAGATTAAAACAGGTTCTGCGTCAAGGACTGATAGAATGTGTAAATATAATCAGCTTTTAAGAATAGAGGAAGAGTTAGGTCCAGAGTCAAACTATTTGGGAATGGCCGTTTTTTCAAGCATAAAATAATAGCGATCTCAAAAATGTCTATTTTAAAAATTCAAGATTTTAGCAAGTTGATACAGTCAAAAAAAACTTCGCCTGTGTATTTATTTGCAGGCGAAGAAATTTATCTTATTGATTTATGTCTTAATAAGATAGAAAAATTGCTTGTTGTAGATGATTTAAATAGAGAAGTTTTTTATGTATTCGACTCAAATTTAGAAGATATTTTAAATGCTGCTTTTACTCTTCCTTTTTTAAGCAATAAAAGGTTGATAATAGTAAAAGATGTAAATAAGATGAGGGCTATAGATGCCGAACGTGTTATGAGATATTTAACAAACACCTCAGATACTTCTTGTCTTGTTCTTTTATATTATGGTAATTATAAAAAAGAAAATGTTGTGAAGAGAAAAGAACTTGTAAACGCCTGCATATCTTCAAAAAATTGTGTTGTTGTGGACTGTAGAAAACAGTATGAAAGTGAAGTAAAAAACTTTATAAAATTTATTTTAACTGATAAAGGTAAAAATGCTTCTTGCGATGTTATTTCAAGAATTATTGAAGAAAACGGTACTGATTTATTAAATATTTCAACTGAGATAGAAAAGTTGTTATTGTATGTTGGAAAAAATAATAAAGAAATCACAAAAAACGATTTGGAAAAAGTCGGGGGGTATACAAAAGAAGTAAATATTTATACTTTATCTTCGAATATAGAATCTAAAAATTTAAAACAGGCGATATTTGTGTTGGAAAAATTGTTAAACGATGGTGAAGATCCTGTAAAGATACTTTCGGCAATATCTTTTTCAATCAGAAAAATGCTCAATGTTAAGAGTATGTTAGAAGAACAAAATATGTCTGTTTCTGAGGTTGCATCGGTTTTTAAAATGCATGGTTTTTACGCGAAGGCATTTTTTTCAAATCTCAAAAAACACAATACAAAGATTTTAAAGGAAAGTTTAAAGATTATATTAGAGACTGATACGGCTATTAAAACTGGTGGCAACGATATTGTATTAGCTTTAGAAAAAGTTGTATTATTTATATGTTAAATAAAATAGCTGTTTATTTTTTTAGTTTAGCAACAAGTTTTGATAGTCTTGCTTTTTGACTTGAAGCGACTTTGGAGTGGACAATGTTTTTTTTTGCAGCCTTATCCAATTCTGAAAAAGCTATTGTCAACTGTTCTATGGCAACTTTAACATCATTTTTCTTTATAGCATCTTCAACTTTTTTTATTGTGTTTTTTATTTTGCTTTTAATGCTTGAGTTTCTTTCAGTTTTTTTTTCTGCTTTTCTTGCTTCCTTAAGAGCAGATGTATGCCTGCCTGTTTTAAGTTTTGTCATTTTTTATAATATCCCTCTCATCCGAAACTTATATAACTTAGTGTCAATTATACATAAAATTGGCAAATTGATCAAGAATAGATAAATATTAAGGAAGGTTTACTAGGTTACTGTTAAAACACTGTTAATCGTATATTACTTGTTAGAAGACAAGCGTCATGTAAGTGTTATATAGTGCTCTTTGTTGGAGAAAACTTAAATCAGCAAAACATTGATACATCAATTAAAGTTTATGGGATAGATGAAAAAAATCCTGCAAGTTTTTTATCTGTTTAAGTACTAAAATATTAAATGACTTTAAACTCTACTCAGTCTTACTGATTGATGAATTATAAGATTTATTTTATTTGTCACTGTGATATTAAATCAATGTCAAAATTAGTATATTCTAAATCTTTAAATGTTTTAAAAGTGTTGTATGTCCAAATTATATTATCAAGATTAATATTTTAAAACATATACTTCTTGCGATGTGGTATTTTATATGTATGCATGTATATTATATCAATGTAATGAGCATAAAATAAGGGCTTATTTTTTCATAGTTTTAGTTTTAAACTGTATTTAGCAATAATATTAAACTAAGTGTACCACAAACACTTACAATTAATTGTAAGTGTGCGTACAAATGAACTGTTTTGTGTTTTACGTTAGATTTAGAACACGTTGCCCGCAAAGTTGAGAGTATGTGCATAATAAGTGTGTAGTTTATAGTTTATGCGTTTAAATAAAAAGTACATTTAGAAGTGTTGCCTTCTTAAATCAATCAAATGGTGCCATAACTTTTGTTTGCGAATTGGACTGTTACGTGTATGTATTTTACTCCACATCAAAATATAGTTAAGGGTAGATTTATGTTTTCAAGGGTTGGGGCGCTTATTTAAAGCAAATTTATTTTTCTGTGTTTTCTTTTGTTTATATATTTACACTAATTTTAGAAACGGATTTTATAACTTTCTCGGAGTCTGTAAATGAATTTTGTGTTATTAATAAAAAGAAGTACTTGATATATATGAGTTTAAAATTTTGATAATCTCAATTATTTAAGAAAGATTTTTTTGACCGTTTTTAAAAGATATGTTATCAGTATATGTCTACCTTGAATTTTGAATTATTTTTTGTGTAACTTTTGTACAAAATTGCTTTTAGAGAGCAAGGCAGAGTTGTTTTGTTAGTCAATTATAGGTATTTAAGATTTGTTTTTTTACTGTACTTTGATAGCGTTGAGAAACATTGAATTTGTCTTAATTTTTAGGAAAACCAATTATTAAATTAATTTTGTGGGATACTGTTCTTCTAAAATCCTTGCAATAAAAATAAAAAAGTAAACGTTATTTAGTATTATTCATAACTATTTTTATTTAAGAGTATGCAAATATCATATTTATTTGCAACGATGAAAAAAGTTTTATTAATCATAATTATTTGCCGTATAATATACGAAACAATGTTTATTGTAAAAATAACCTGCCTATAGAAATTTGCTTACTATCGTATTGTTATTGCCATACGGTTTATATGTGTTATATATGACAAACAGTTAAGGAATCTAATTTTTCTTTTTTTTAAAGCGACATAATTTCGAAGCGATGTTAATAAAGTCGTCTAATTTGAGTAGAGAGATAATTAATTTTTATACCCCACATTAAAAAAGCTTTACAATTTCATTAATCAAAATTTGTTTGGTTGTTAATTATCAAAGGCAAATATCTTTAGCAAAATGTAAATATAATGGTTGATGATTTGAGAATTAAGCGTCTTTTGGTTCTTTGTGATTTTTCCGAAAACATAAGTCTGTTTGATGTCGTTATATATTAATGGTATCATATAAAATTTATAATAATTCTTTTCTATAAAAAAAGAGCCATTGTTTCATCTGTATCCTGAAGTCGTTGAATATATATAATTAATATGTAAAGAAGTAGGCACTTTTACGATTTTTTCTATGTGACAAAACTGTATAAAGAACAGATTAATATATAAAGTTCGTATATGACACATATTATATTGATTGTTTGAGTTTTATTGATATTGAGTGGAAATATTTTATTTAATAATATTTTTTATAAAAACTGAAATAAAAAAAACAATTAAAGTTGTTGTAATATTCAAAGTCGCTTTTAAATATTTTAAACAACTATGACTTTTGATTTGCATTTTGAAATAAAATTTCGAAGTGTAAAATTTGTTCTTAAGTCTCATAAAGAAAGACAGTCAGTTAAATATAGTCACATATACAGCGTATCTTTTATTTGAAAATAAAGAGCAAAAAGTTTTGGATATTTATTAATAATGTTTTGGTAGATGTTAAAACGAATCACAAATACAAAGTATTATTTATTTTCACATTGTATATTTGCGTTTTTTGTCAATTCAAGTATTTTTTATGCTTTTTTAATAATTTATTGGTGAATTTCAGTATATAATTTTTAGAGTGGAATTGTCTATTATCTTCTATAAAAATTTTATTGAAAAAACTGTGAAAGTAAAAAAGAAGGTGCAAGTTATCATATGCTACACATTGCGCTAATTAATATTAACGATTTAAGTTTTGCTGTGCTTTTCCTGTACTTGAAAGCATGATAGAGATGTTAAAGACTTAAGGACTTATAATTATTTTTTATCCTTTAAACTCTACGGTAACAATTCAAAATAAATGCATCAAAAATGAAGAGTTATTTAGAAACTTATTAGTACTTGGGCTTGATGAGATAAATATAGAGATAGAAAGTATTGAAAGTTTCAGTTTGTTAAAACATATTTTTGATAAATTTATAATAACGTCTAAAGTAAATTCAATAGTTGAATTTACTTTAATTAGTGAACATCGATCTATGAAGCAATAAAACTTTTGGGTTATGAAAAAGACAGAAATGTCATAGAACAGAAAGTTAGTGTGGATAATGTTATAAACATTATAATGATTTATTGAACTATAATTATGCAAATTATGCACATACATAATATTTCGTTAACAATTTTAGCAGATGAAGTATGTAAGTTTATAAACTATAGAAAATGTAGTGATAAGTGCAAGTGCCACACACTACAAACATATTTTGAATTATATTAAATGGCGAAAGATATAGGTAGTTTTAACAGAACAAGTACAAAAGTACTAGATATTTAGCAGGAAGCTTATAGATATAAAAATATATATTATAAAACATTTTCAATAATCATTTGAAATGTTTTAAATGCAAATGGTTTGAATGAAATAAAAGTTTTATGTGTTTTATTGATAACTTTTTAATTATATAGTAGATAATATAGCAAGGTAGAGATAATAATTCTTTAAAAGAAATTTTAAGATTATCTTAATAAGCCAAATAGTTGTGGAATTATCAACAAAAGGTAGTTTGTCAGATTTTAAAAACACAGATTGCATTATTTGTTAATTTAATTGTTGTGTTGGAAGTGTCTGTTGAAGAATTTTTTAAAAAAGAGTGTTTGTGAATATAAAATTTATATAATAGCGACTCTTTTTAAAAATTTTATCTGAACTTAAGCTGTATTATTAATCTGTACTTGATGATTTTAATAAAAAATATCATTTAGCAAAATATAGTTGACAATGCTAATCCAAGAGAAGAATTTTAGATCTACAAAACAACAAACAAGAAAGTATCTTGGGGAGTTGCATATGCGTTTGAATTATTTAGAAGATGAGCGGATGTTAAATTTATTGTATTCTTCAGCCATTCATTGCGAAGTCTGAGTCTACCTAAAATGTCTCTAAATAAGTAATTTAATATTTTTAAATGTTGTTTGTTTGACATAATGCAAGATAAGCGGTTTTTGTGGTGCATTGTCTGTAAATTTTATACAAGGCATGGTGGTGGTGGATAACCCATACACGATTTTGCGTTTTATAGACTGTACTTTTATCATAAGTATTATAGCTTTGTAATCTTATTTTATTACACATCTTACACACCTTCCAAATATGGCTTGTTGTTCTGAAAAAGAAAGGTTAGTTAATTTCTACAAAATTACTTTCTCTTTTATATTTTTCATGTTTTCAAATTTATTTGTCAATTTTTTCATATACATTGTAAGATGAAACATAAAACTGTAATATTAATCATTTTTTCATAAAATAATAGTTTTTGAATAATTTTTTTGAAAGGGTAAGAATTCATTATCTGTAGGGTTACAGTAAAAAATATAGTTGTAAAATGGGGTTGTCGTAGGCATAGAACAATGCACTTTATAAGTGCAATTAATATAGAAATAAAAATTATGTGAAGCCATACAACATACTTAAAATTTTTTTGTATTGTTAATGTTTGTGACAGTTATTGTCATTGATCTCGTAGTTGGGATTCTGTCAAATTACGATAGAGCATATTTTTGCTATTTCTTGAGTTGTGTTTTATATTTATCTATGGTTTTGGATTTTGCCTAAGCTTAATTATAATACCTGATGGCATAGAGACAAGGCTGAGTCCCAAAGAAACTATTGATTTAGAATTGAAATAAAACGATTGTAATTCTGTTTGCAAAACTCATTGTTACATGGATTTGGAGGAGCGTATTTGTTTTTTAAGCTTTAAAAACTTGTTACTATTAAAATGCTTTAGCCATTTGCAGTTTGTGGTTATAAATCTGTTTGCTATATATTTTTGTATTGTTCTATAAACTATAACTACAAAAGTTACAAAAAGTTCTAGGTTCTAGAGTATAACTTTTGAGAGTAATTTCAAATTGTTATAGGAATCCAGAATATCAGAATAACTATAAAAGATACTATAAGCCAGAAGCCAGGAGTTATATCTATGATTATATGATTATTTGGAATGCTGTATAAATTCTTACGATTTATTTTTATTAGAACAAATTTTTGGTTTAATATTTTTAACTAGCTTAATTTTATTAAAACTATTTTCAGCTGATGATAACTTGGAAATTTTTATTATTTTTTATATATTCTCTTGCACTATATCAATTCTATGTAACAAAAAAATGTTTTCATTGAATTTTTGTTTATAATATAAAATTCGAAAAATTTGAAACTTTTTAATTTAAATAAAAATAAATGAAACACCATATTATATTAAATTTTGATATTTGATATGATAACCTTAAGTTTATACAAAAAAATTGTGGTGTTTGTATTTACATTATAAATGAATAACGTAATATATTTAGGATTGGGCTCAAATATTGGCAATAGGATTGAAAATATAATTTTTGCTTTGTCTGTTTTGCAAAGTAGTAGTTTTGTTAACATAAAAAAAATTTCATCTTTTTACGAAACGCATCCAATAGGCCCAAAACAAAGAAAATTTTATAATATTGTAGCCAAAGTAAACACGTCTTTAAATCCACACGATTTGCTTTCTATTATAAAACAAACCGAAGAGCTTATGGGACGAAAAAAAAATTTACACTGGGGGCCGCGTATAATAGATATAGATATTTTGTTTTTTAACCGTGTTGTTATTGCTGAAAAAAAATTGATAGTTCCTCATAAAGAAATACAAAATAGACTTTTTGTGCTGTCTCCACTTAATGAAATTTCTAAAAGTTTTATATGTCCGATTATAAATAAAAAAATAGGCACTATTTTGAGTGAAAAATTGTTGACACTAAGTTGTCAAAAGGTTAAAATTTTATATGTTAAATAATGTTTAAAAAAGGTAAAAAATGAACAAAAAGACTGTTATGACAATTTTAGATAAAAAATGTAAATCCGAAAAAATAACAATGCTTACATGTTATGACTATGTTATGGCAAAACTTATTTCTTATCAGGATATAGATATGTTGCTTGTCGGAGACTCTTTAGGAAACGTAAAGCTTGGTTATGAAAATACTCTTTCTGTAACTATTGACGATATGATTTATCATACGAAGCCAGTAAAAAGAGGCAATTTTGGTGCCATGCTTGTCACTGACATGCCGTTTATGTCATACGAATCAAGTATTGAAGAGGCTGTTAAAAATGCTGGGAGGATTATCAAAGAAGGTGGGGCTGAAGCAATAAAGATTGAAGGTGGGGCAGAGATTGAGGGGCAGATCAAAGCGATAGTAAACGCAAAAATTCCCGTAGTCGGTCATTTAGGATTAACTCCTCAGGCAATAAATAAATTTGGTGGATTCAAAGTTCAAGGAAGAACTCAGGAAACTTACGATAAACTTATATCAGATGCGAAAATTATTGAAAGCGCAGGGGCATTTGCAGTTATTCTTGAAGCTATACCAGAACATCTTGCTAAAGAAGTAACTGAGATTTTAAATATTCCAACAATAGGGATAGGTGCTGGGCGTTATTGCGATGGACAAGTTTTGGTTGTTGATGATATGGTTGGAATGTTTGATGATTTTGTGCCGAAGTTTGTTAAAAAATACGCCAATGTCAGCCAGATTATAAAAACTGCGGTAAAAGAATATATAAACGAAGTTAAAGATGGTAAGTTTCCAAAGGAAGAAAACATTTACAAATGAAAGTTATAAAAGATGTTTTACAGCTACAAAAAATTGCTTTTAAACATTTAAGAGAAGGAGATGAAGTTGGTCTTGTTCCTACCATGGGAGCGCTACATAACGGACATGTTTCATTAATAGAAAAATCTGTAAAAAATGATGATATCACAATAGTTTCAATTTTTGTAAACCCTATTCAGTTTAGTCCAGATGAGGATTATCTAAAATATTTGCGTCCTGTAAAAAAAGATTTGGAAATCTGTAAGAAAAATCACGTTGATTACGTGTTTATGCCTTCTGCAAATGACATGTTTCCTCAAGCTTATAAAACTTTTGTTGAAGTAGAGGCATTACAAAGCATAATGTGTGGTGTGTTTAGACCTATTCATTTTAGAGGTGTAGCCACAGTAGTTTCAAAGTTATTTAATATATCTTGTGCTGATAGGGCTTATTTTGGTATGAAAGACTTCCAGCAGCTTAAAATAATAGAAAAAATGAGTAAGGAGTTGAATTTTAGAACAAAAATAGTTCCGTGTCCCATAGTCAGGGAGAAAAGCGGATTGGCTTTTTCAAGCAGAAATTTTTATTTGACCAACGAAGAAAAATCGTTGAGTTTAAATATTTCTAAAATTTTAAAAGAAGCCGCTAAAGAGTTTAAAAATAAATCTTTAAGTGTTGTTAAGAAAAAAGCTATAAATAAGCTCAAAAAAATTCCAAACAGTAAAATTGATTATGCAGAAATTGTTTCAATAAAAGATTTATCGCTTGCTGATAAAAATATGAAAAAAGTTGTTTTTGCAGTTGCAATTTGGATAGGTAAAGTAAGACTTATAGATAATACAGAAATGACAAAGTAAGAGTATATTTAAGAGGCTAAAATGATAAAATCAGATTATTTAGTTATGGGAAGTGGTATAGCTGGTCTTAGTTTTGCATTAAAGGCGGCAAAATGTGGGACAGTTTCTTTAATAACAAAAAGGAGACTGTTTGACTCTTCTACTGGTAGAGCTCAGGGTGGTGTTGCTTGCGTTACCGATAAAATGGATACTTTTGAAGAACATGTGTGTGATACTCTAGCTTCAGGTGCTGGTCTTTGCAATAAAGAGATGGTTGAAAGGATGGTAAAGGAAGCTCCAAGTAGAATAAAAGAACTTGTGGATATTGGTCTTAAATTTACAAAAAGAGACGAGTTTTCTTTTGAATTTGATTTGGGGTTAGAAGGTGGACATAGCAAGAGAAGAGTTCTTCATGCAGGAGATGTCACGGGCGCTGAGATAGAAAAAGTTTTGATAAGTAATATTTGTAGATTTGAGAATATAACTGCTTACGAAGAGCATGCTGCAATTGATTTGATACTAGTCGATAATAATCTTTGCTCTGGAGCGTATGTTTTAAATAATGAAAATAATGAAATTAAAGTATTTCAAGCAAAAGTTGTTATTTTAGCTTGTGGTGGTTCGGGAAAAATTTATCTGTACACTTCGAATCCTGATGTTGCGACTGGTGACGGTATAGCTATGGCTTACAGAGCTGGGGCTGACATTGCAAATATGGAGTTTGTTCAGTTTCATCCTACATGTTTATACAACAGTGAAGCTAAGTCTTTTTTGATATCTGAGGCTGTTAGAGGCGAAGGGGCTATTTTAAGACTTAAAAATGGTGAACAGTTTATGGATAAGTATAGTTCTCAAAAAGAGCTTGCGCCCAGAGATATAATTTCAAGAGCTATAGACACAGAGCTAAAAGCAAGAAGGGAAAATTTTGTTTATTTGGACATTACGTCAAAAAGCAGAGGTTTCCTTATCAGAAGATTTCCTAATATTTACGCAAAATGTCTTGAGTATGGCATAGACATGGCTAAAGATATGATCCCAGTAACTCCAGCCGCTCATTTTTTTTGCGGAGGGATAAGTATTGATGAACACGGAAGAACAAGTATAGAAAATCTTTACGCTATAGGCGAAACTGCTTGTTCTGGTGTGCATGGAGCCAATAGACTTGCGTCTAATTCTTTGCTTGAAGGGATAGTTTATGCCGATAGAGCCTATAAAGATTCTTTAAAACTTTTAAAGAGAGAACATTCTAAAATTAACGGCAGGGAAAATAAAATCAACAATTCTAAAAAGCCGTCACAGATTGTATTCATGCAGGAATGGGAAGAAATTAGG
>JAISEE010000032.1 GCA_031264325.1 Endomicrobium sp.
GGTGTTACTTTAGAAAAGGTGTTACTTTAGAAAAGGTGTTACTTTAGAAAAGGTGTTACTTTAGAAAAGGTGTTACTTTAGAAAAGGTGTTACTTTAGAAAAGGTGTTACTACCCCCCCCACCCCGCAAAAGCTTAAAAGTTTTTATATTAAAAGCAAAAAACAAAATAAGGAACAGCAAATGGAAAAAAACAAAGAAAATGACACCTTTAAGGTGTCATTAAAAAACTATTACAAAAAAATTATTTAAATACTTGTGGTTTTGGTTACAAAAAAAATGATTTTTTTCCATAATTTAAAGAACAAAACAAAGGATACAAACGTTACAATAGATAATAAATTCATTAGCATAAAATTTTTTACTGCCCAATGTTCAATAATTTGTTGAAAACTTGCCGTCAGTGCCGTAACACTTAACAAAAGAGATGGAATTAAAAAAACTAAAATTTTTAAAAAATGAAAATTTATGAATTTAAATAACCATATACTGCAAATTAAAAGAGCAAGCGACGCTAATAATTGATTAGACACGCCAAACAACGGCCAAATTGTCGACACATCCCCACTATAACATAAATACCCCCATATTAACGTAAAAAGTGCTGCTGCTAAAACAGGTTTAATTTTAATTTTTGCCGCTGAACATATTTCTTCAATTAAATATCTTCCACTTCTTGTCCCAGCATCTATAGCAGTTAATATGAACACCGCTTCAAACATTATAGCAAAATTATAAACATATGGAGCTATTATTGTCATTAATGGTGACTTAGCAAATATATATGTTATGCCAGCAGCTAACGATACAGCCCCACCTGGCCGTCCAACCAAATTCAGTCCAATCATATCACTTAAATTTTTAATGTTGTCAGGTTGTAATGTCGGATGAACTACAACAAATTCATACCATTTGTCTAATGGCAAATTAATAGCGAAATAATCACCAGGATTTAAACTGCATGCACATAATAATGCTAACAACGCCACTATACCTTCAAATAACATAGCCCCACCGGCAACTAGCGGAATATGTGTTTCATTCGCGCATTGTTTGCTCGTCGTGCCAGCTGCTATACTAACATGAAAACCACTGATAGCCCCACAGGCTATCGTAATAAATAAAAAAGGAAAAACGCTTCCTTTAATTATTGGCCCTCCACCGGTTATGAATTTTGAAAATGCTGGCATTTGAAGTGTTGGATTAAAAAAAGATATAGCACAAATCAAACTTCCTATTGCACCAATTTTCAAAAACGAACTTAAATATCCCCGAGGCGTTAACAACAACCACGTTGGTAATATCGCTGCAATAAACCCATACAGCGCAATTAAAATAGTAACACTTTTTCTATCTAGCGATAATAACAAACAATTTGAGAAACATTTGATTCCTACTATCATAGCTATTATTAATAAAACTCCCCCTATACTAGTAGCGACAGGAAGTTTTTTATCACCTTTCATTATCATACCCATTATCATAGCTATAGGAATAGTTGACCCAACAACAAACAATGAAACAGGTGCACGTGCCATAGCTCCCACACAAACTAACGATAATCCTGCCAATGTTAAAATAAGAATAGCCAATAATAAAACACTCACTAAGCTCTTTTGTCCACCAGAAATGTTTAAACTTTCGTATATTTTTACCAAACTACCACCTTTGTTTCGCATAGAAGCAAAAAGAACAACCATATCATGCGCAACGCCACCAAAAACACACCCGACTATTATCCACAAGAACCCAGGTAACCACCCAAATTGTGCCGCTAATACAGGACCTGCCAGAGGACCAGCAGCCGCGATTGCGGCAAAATGTTGACCTAACATTACCTTTTTATCCGTGGGGTAATAATTCTTATCATCACGTAACTCAACTGCAGGTGTTACATGCGATACATCACACTGCAAAATGCGCCTGCTTATCCATAATGCATAATAACGATATGCTAATGCAAAAACGCTTAAACATATTAAAATTAATGGCATTGTTTTCATATTATTTTATTTCTTACTAAAGAAAACTTAACTTTTCTTTACTTTCCTGAAAAAACCTCCTGTTTGTTAATTTTACAGATTAAACCTTTTAATACTTTTACTTTATTTGTATAAGTTTTTATTATAAAAATTAAAAATTATGCCAATTTCGACAAAAACCTACCTACATAAAGCTAATTTGCCATTACCACATCCTCCCTTGCATTGTTAATTATTAAATATGATTTGACTATAAGTTTCATAATAAATTTGATATTTTGTGATTTTATCACAAAGTTATAGGTTTAAATCGAGGTATTAATAACTTCATTATACACCATGCCAATAAATAAGCACTTGAACAAAAAATAAACATAATCGTGTATCCCCTTTCAATATGTCCAGAGGTGCCATAATAATCAAACAGCCAACCGGCTACTTTAGAAACTAATATGCCGGCAAGTCCACCTGCGGCAGTGCCAATCCCGATTGTTGAAGCCACTACTTTTTTAGGAAACATATCAGAGACCGTTGTATAAAGATTTGCTGACCATGCTTGGTGTGCCGACGTTCCAATTCCTATTAAAAAAATAGGACACCAATAGCTAATATCGCTTAAAATCTGCACAAATAAAACCGTAAGAGGAAAAAGTGCTATAACCATCATGGCTGTCATGCGAGCGGAATATATATCTTTTTTGCCATTTTTAGTGAAATAAGCAGGCAACCATCCTCCTCCAACACTACCTAACATTGTCATAGTATATACTACCGATAAAGGCAACATCATTTGTGTACCTACTATACCATAGTACGATTTAAGAAAAGATGGTAGCCAAAAAAGAAAAAACCACCAAACTCCATCCGTAAAAAATTTACCTATTATATATGACCATGTTTGTCTGTACTTTAAAAGTGAAACCCATTTAATTTTATTTTCACAGTTTTCTTTTTTAACACCATCTTCGCTATGTTGTTCTTCAACATCGCTGTGAATGTAGTTATATTCCTCTTTATTTATTTTGTTTTTCGTTAAAAGTTTTTTAGGACTATCATAGTAATATTGCCAAAAAATCAACCATACAAATCCTATCGCTCCAACTATAACAAACGTATATTCCCAACCAAAGTGTTGTGATATTAACGGTACGCTAAGAGGGGCAATAACTGCTCCAATATTGGCTCCTGAATTAAAAATACCAGTCGAGAGAGAACGTTCTTTTTTAGGAAACCACTCCGCTGTTGTTTTAATAGCTGCTGGAAAATTTCCTGCCTCACCCACTCCTAGAATAAACCTAGCGAACATAAAACCTATTACGGATACAGGCATTATTATACCAAAAATGGAAAGTATAGGAGAAAATACCATACCTATATCATTTGCAAGAGAATGGATACAGGCACCTACTGACCATAATATTAAAGCCCATATATAACCTTTTTTAGTTCCAATTTTATCTATAAATTTACCAGCAAAAAGCACAGCTATCATATAACAAAACTGAAAAGTTGCAGTGATATCGGCATAATTACTATACGTCCAATTAAATTTTTCTGCCAGATATGGTTGCAGTAAACTTAATACCTGTCTATCTACGTAATTTATAGTGGTGGCAAAAAAAAGTAACGCACAAATAATCCATCTATAATTAGTCATTTTGGTATTTATTGTATTGGGGGTTAAAATATTTTTACTTTGCAACATTTAATTCTCCCTTTTGTTGTCTCTTATCTCTATGATTAAATATTAAAACCTTCATTTTAAATTTATTACATCTAGTTTGAAGTTTGAAGTTTGAAGTTAAAATAACGAACAGCATTATCATAAGAAATATCGGAAATTATCTTTGAAAGAACTTTAGCATCATAAGGATATTCACCATTTTCAACCCAACCACCTATTAAATTACAAAGTATGCGTCTGAAGTATTCATGTCTTGTATAAGACAAAAAACTTCGCGAATCAGTAAGCATACCAACAAAATTGCTTAAAACATCTAAATTGGCTAGAGATGTCAATTGTTCGATTATGCCTGTTTTATGATCATTAAACCACCATGCTGATCCTTGTTGTACTTTACTTAAAGCAGAGTTGTTTTGGAAACAACCCAAAATTGACCCTATAATAGCATTGTCATTGGGGTTTAAACTATATATTATTGTTTTTGGCAGTTGGTCAGTAGAATCAAGAGCATTAAGAAAATCTACTATTTGTGCGCTAGGGGTAAAATTATTTATGCAGTCATGTCCCGTATTTGATCCAAGCTTATTAAATATAACCGTATTATTATTGCGCTTACAACCGTAATGTAATTCCATAACAAGATCATTTCGCGAATATTCTTTTCCTGCAAAAAGCATAAAAGCAAATTTATATTTCAATTCTTCTTCTTTAGTAAGAACATTTCTTTTTAATCTTTTTGTAAATATCTTCTCTATTTCATCTTCAGAAGAAGGGGCATACATAATATATTCAAAAGCATGATCAGTCGTGCGAGAACCCAGAGAAATAAAAAATGCTAATCTTTTCTGAAAAGCTTTTTTTAACGCTGCAAAAGAAGTAATATTAATGTCACTTATTTTTGAAAGTTGATCAATATAATCCATAAAAGATGATTGTTCTATATTTAACATTTTATCCGGACGCCAAGTTGGAAGTACTTGCACATCAAAAGATTTATCTTCTTTGATTTTTTTATGCCATTCAAGAGTATCGATAGGATCATCAGTAGTGCAAATCAATGTGACACCAGACTGTTTTATCAATCCTCGTACAGACATTGATTTTTCATGCAACTTCGTATTGCATAATGTCCACACTTCATCTGCAGTCTTGCTGTTTAAAATTCCTTCATAGCCAAAATATCTTCTAAGTTCAAGATAACTCCAGTGATAAATAGGGCTACCGATTGCTCGTTCAATAGTTTCCGCCCATTTTTGAAATTTTTCTCTATCTGAAGCATTGCCTGTAATATATTTTTCATCCACCCCGTTAGAGCGCATTATACGCCACTTATAATGATCTCCACCCAGCCATACTTGACTTATATTTTCAAACTGTACATCATATGCAATTTCTTTGGGATCAATATGACAATGGTAATCTAAAATAGGCTTTTTTGATGCACATTTGTGAAAAAGTTCTTTTGCAGTTTTTGTAGAAAGCAAAAAATTTTTATCAAGAAATTTTTTCATGATTTTCTCCAAAGTTTTATACGCCAGAATATGATTGAAATCCACCATCCACATCAATAATACTACCAGTAACAAACCCTGATGCATCATCGTCACAAAGCCACGAGAGAGCACCGAACAAATCATGTGCTGAACCAAACCGTCTCATAGGCGTATGGTTAATAATTTTATGCGATCTTTCTGTAAGAGAACCATTAGGATTTGTTAAAAGTGTACGATTTTGGTTAGTGAGGAAAAATCCAGGAGCTATAGCATTTACACGCAATCCTTGTTCTGCGAAATGAACAGCCAACCATTTGGTAAAATTGTCAATCGCTGCTTTCGCTGCACTGTAACCAACAACTTTAGTCATTGGTTTTTGCGCTGCCATGCTTGAAAAATTTATAATTGTGCATCCCTTTGCCCCAAGCATACGTTTCGCAAAAACTTGTGAAACAATGAACGTCCCAAGAAAGTTTATTGAAAAAACTTTTTCTATTTCATTTGAATCAATATCAAAAAAAGAACAAGTATCACTATTATTCAAATCTTCAAATATAAAAGTTTCATTTGTGGTATTGGCACTTGGTATATTGCCACCAGCACCGTTAATAAGAATGTGATACTGTCCAAAATCTTTATATATCTGTTTTTCTATTTTGATAAGGTTTTCTTTATCGAGAACATCACACGCATATGCTTTTGCAATATTTCCCGCAGTTATAATTTCATTTACTGTACATTGGGCATGTTCAAAACTTTTGCTTAAAACTGCCACTTTAACACCTTTTGAAGCTAATTCTTTCGCATAAGCACTAAGAAGTACACCTCCTGCCCCAGTTATAATAGCCACTTTATTGTTCCATTCCATACCCCACCTCCTTACACTGCAGTTATGTTAAAGAAATAAAATAAAAAATAAACATTCATAAATATTTTGTCACGCTTTTTACATCAAAGCATTATTTATTTCATTACTTATTCTAAAGTAACACCTTTTTACTATTATCACACTCCAAATATTCCAAATTTTTGTGCCACTCTTCGGAATTATTATCTCTCTACACGTCCAGAAGTATTTCCATCGACAAGTTTTTTAATTTCATTTATTAAAACATGATTATAATCGCCTTCAATAGTATGTTTTAAACAACTCGCAGCAACAGCGAACTCTATTGCTTCTTGTCCTGAGTATTCATTTATCAAAGAATATATTAGACCAGCACCAAAAGAATCCCCGCCTCCAACACGATCTACAATATGGATGGGATATTCTTTGCTAAAGAAAAAATTTTTACCATCATAAAGCACAGCTGCCCAGCGATTATCACTAGCCGAGATCGAACTTCTAAGCGTTATTGCCACTTTTGAAAAGTTAAATTTTTCCTTTAACTCATGTGCTACTTCTTTATATCCTTCATAATTAACTTTACCAACAGTTATATCAGTATGTTTAGCTTTTATTCCAAAAATATCATCGGCGTCCTCTTCGTTTGCTATGCAAACATCTATATACTTACAAACCTCCCCCATAATCTTGCTTGCTTTTTGTTTAGACCAAAGTTTACTTCTATAGTTCAAATCACAACTAACAACAAGCTTTTTCTCTTTAGCGACTTTACAGGCTTCAATACATATTTCAGCTACACTATCGCTTAATGCAGGTGTAATGCCAGTAAAATGGAACCATTGTGCATTTTCAAAAATTTCATCCCAAATAAAATCTTCTTTTGAAGCTAATGATATAGAAGATCCAATTCTGTCATAAATAACTTTAGATGACCGTTGGCTCGCACCTCTTTCCAAAAAGTATATACCAACTCGCTCACCACCACGAGCTATAAAAGAAGTATCAACACCATATTTTCTTAAAGAATTTATCCCTGCCTGTCCAATTTCATGTTTAGGCATTTTGCTTACAAAAGCTGTCTTTAAACCAAAATTCGCTAACGAAACAGCAACATTCGCCTCACCTCCTCCATAAGTAACGACATAATTATCAGCTTGTACAAAGCGATAATATCCTTCAGGTGCAAGCCTAAGCATTAATTCCCCAAACGTTATTACTTTTTTAAACATTTTTATCTCCTACAGCTATTTTTTCTGGATTAAATGAACAGAAAAATTTCCAATTTCTTCTTTTATATATATAGAACGTAAATTACCTGTTCCATCATACGATGCAGTTTCATCATTAAAAACTACACCAATTTTATGCAAATAATACATCGCACGCGATGTATTATTTGTACACACCGCTATATGTCCATTTTTACCAAACAATTGTTTTTTCATCACCTCCACATTAGGCCCTGCAAAAAAAGAATTAGAAAGTTCACGCTTTGTAAAACCAAATAAATTTTCAAGCTTGTTTGTAGTTTTTAGTGCCGAAATCGTATCGGGCATATTAATGCCCACGTGTTGAACTTCAAAACCAAGCATGGCAAACAACGCCTCCCTACTTAACTTTGTAATAGTTTCATAACTGCAACTTGCTATCAGATCCTTATTAACCATCCAACTACCACCACAAGCGATAACTTTATTAAATGAAAGATATGTATTCAAATTTTTTATATCTATTCCACCTGTTGGCATAAACTTTATGGTTGCATATGGTGCAGATATAGCTTTAATCATATCAATACCACCAGCGGCTTCTGCTGGAAAAAATTTAACAACTTCAAGTCCAAACTCTATTGCTGTTTCTATATCGCTTGGAGTTACGCAGCCCGGAATTATAATAACACCCTTATTAAGACAGTATTTTACAATTTTGGGATTTAGGCCTGGGGTAACTATAAATTTAGCACCAGCGGCAATTGCCTTATCAACCTGCTCTACAGTCAAAATCGTTCCTGCGCCAATAAGTATTTCAGGAATTTCTTTAGAAATAACTTTTATTGATTCTTCAGCAGCAATGGTTCTAAATGTTATTTCTACACATTCTATACCACCTGCATAAATTGCTTTTGCAAGAGGAATAGCCTGCTGAGGTTTATCAAGCGTAACAACTGGAACTATACCAATATTAAAAATTTTCATCAATAAATCATTCACTTGCTCACCCTCCACATATCATTTATTATAATATCATAAATATTTATATATAAACTATTAACTTTTGTTTGTTTTGTCCAGCGTATCCCAAATACCGAGTAAATACATAATTCCTAATGCCCTATCATAAAGACCGTATCCAGGGCGTAACCCTGTTCTGAGTTCTTCATTCCAAATATGTCTGCCATGGTCCGGACGAATATGATATTTAAATTTTATACGATAAAATGTGCGTATAATTTCTATGATATTTAAAGATCCATCACAAGAACGATGAGAGCTTTCTATAAAATCACCGTTGGGAAATCGCTTTACATTTCTAATATGAGCAAAAAATATTCTGTCTTTAAAAGTTTCTATTATATCAACAATATCGTTCTTATCAGTTGATCCTAACGAACCTGTGCATAAAGTAAGACCATTTGATGGATTTTTGACCAGATTCAAATATCTTTGTATATTTTCCTTGGAAGTTATAAGCCTTGGCAATCCAAAAATACTCCATGGTGGATCATCTGGATGAATTGCCATTTTTATACCACTCTCCTCTGCGACGGGAATAATCTCTTTCAAAAAATATTTTGCGTTTTCAAAAAGATTATCTAATGTAAAGCCTTCATATGCCTTAAACAACTCTCTTATTTTAGCAAGTCTTTCTGGTTCCCAACCCGGCATTGACAACAAGCCTTTTTGTTTTGATACATTATCGAGAAACTCATAAGGGCTAAGTGAATCTATTTTTGCTTTTTCATAAAAAAGCGCCGTTGAACCATCTGGAAAAGCTTTATACAACTCTGTTCTTGTCCAATCAAAAACAGGCATAAAGTTATAACAAATGACTTTTACTCCAGCTCTACCAAGATTTCTAATATTTTTTTTATAATTTTCTATATATTTCTTACGAGAAGAATGTCCCAACTTTATATCTTCATGCACATTAACACTTTCAACTACTTCATTGTTAAAACCAGCTTTAGTGAGATAATTTTTAACTTGATTAATTTTATCCATTTCCCAATAATCACCAACAGGTACATCATGAAGTGCCCATACTATTCCCTTGACTCCAGGTATTTGCTTGACAAAACTTAAAGGAATTGTATCAAATTTTTTTCCATACCACCGAAATGCAATTTGCATACAAGTTTCCTCCCATATTTATGTTACAAAATAAACAATACCACAAAACCACAAAACTTAAATTTTTATACTATCTCTCTGTCTACCACATACCACAAGTGAAAAAAATAACTTCTTTTTGATAATATTATTTCACTGTAAGTTTATCATTTTTTAAAATAAAGATAAATAAACATATTATATATATTATCAGATGACACTACTAAATTAAAAATTTTCCTTTAATCTTCTCCTGCACATAATACACTCTATTGACATAACCCATAATATCTGTTCCTGACTTTATATCTACAATCTACAACAATCTAACATATATTATAATATATTATATAATAAATATCTTTTTTTCATCTTTTCACATATCTTCTCTTTAACATTCTCTCTCGTACACGCAAACACCTTGCATTATTAATAAGACTCTAAGACTCACATCTATATCTTATCAACAGTATGAGTATACTGCAAACAATATACGGCTTTTGCCACAACTCTCATTTTTTTCTTTTTCACCTAATTCTATAATACATACTTATTTTTATTTATGATAAATATGTCGTCTTCCCATTATTTACTTCTATTGTTCTATTATAATTTATACTTAATATTAATATATTTTATATATACTTTACTTCCTCATATTAACTTCCCGTTGGACCATAATATTACTATAATGTCTGTAATGTTAGCGTTAAAATGTTCTTCCACTTTAAAACATAAATATTAATATTTCAACTCTCCATCTAGAACTATATTTCATTTTCTTATAAATTATTTTTAAATTTAAGCCAATTTTGAATCAACATACACCTTTGATCATTCATACATAGATATAATTGTTGCTACTAAACAATGATACTTTTACAGACACTTAAAAACCAACTTGGGTATGAAGTGCAATCTAATCCATAATGTTGGTATACAGGTGCATAAAAATTTTAAACACTTCCGTCTGTCATAAACAAAACAAATTTTCATTTATTAATTTTAATTTTTTATTTTTTCAAAGACTTATTAAAATATTTCTTTGAATAGCCTAATTTTGTAATTTTTGTAGGAAGTCCTATACTCTTTAAAAGATCTACAAAGGGATCTGGATTAAGTTCTTCAACATTTACCATCTTTTTAACATCCCATTCACCTCCAGCTATTAAAATAGCCGCTGCAACAGCAGGAACACCAGCAGTATAACTTATAGCTTGCGATTCAACTTCTTCATAGCAAGCTTTATGATCACACACATTATATATAAATAACTCTTTTTTACGGCCACCTTTAGTTCCTACTATTAAATCACCTATACAAGTATTGCCAGTATAGTTAGGTGCAAGCGTTTTAGGATTGGGCAAACACGCTTTGATCACTTTTAAAGGTACTACTTCTAACCCTTCAGCTGTTTTTATAGGTTTTTCAGATAAAAGACCTATATTTTTAAGAACGTTGAAACAATTTATATAATGATCGCTAAAACTCATCCAAAATCTTATTGATTTTGCATCAATATTTTTTGAAAGCGAATGCAGCTCATCGTGCCCTGTTAAATATACTGTTTGTTTGCCTACTGCTGGAAAATTATATACTTGTTTTTCAGAATGAACAGGCTTGCAAACCCACTGCCTATCTATCCAAGTCCAAACTTTAACAAACTCCCTAAAGTTTATTTCAGGATCAAAGTTTGTGGCAAAATACTTACCATGTCTACCCGCATTCACATCCATTATATCTATAGTATCTATAGTATCAAAAAAATGTTTTTTAGCATATGTCGCATAGGCATTTACAACTCCAGGATCAAAACCAGAACCCAAAATTGCCGTTATACCATTATTTTGACATCTATCCTTACGTTTCCACTCATAATTAGCATACCATGGTGGATTTTCGCATACTTTGTTTGGTTCTTCATGAATTGCAGTATCTATATATGCCGAACCTGTTTCTATACATACTTCTAAAATTGACATATTGCAGAAAGCCGAAGCTAAATTTACAGTAATTGAAATTTTTAAATCTCTTATTAATCTAATCATCTCAGAAACGTTTAGGGCATCTATTTGTTTGATTTGTATTTTTTTTGCAGAATCTTTATAGCTATTTTTACATTTTATACTTTCTATTATTTGTTCACAGTTATTCAAAGAACGTGAAGCTATATAAATATTTCCAAACAAATCATTATTTTGTGCAAATTTATGAGCTGCAACATGCGCAACGCCACCTGCCCCTACAAGCAATACATTCTTTTTTTTCATTTCCTTACAAATCCTCCCCCAATCCAAATTTTATTTAAAATATCAAAAGACATAAAAGACATAGTAGTTACAAAAAAAATACTCTCTCATATAAAAACCATCAAAATATTTCAAACTTAAACAAAACTTACGACAAATCTGACATAAAATCATCATATAAAAACTGCTTGGCAATTTCTATCTCTCCATTAAGTCTTTTTATCACAATAGATGGCATTTTTATACCGTTAAACCAATTTTTTTTGACCACTGTGTACCCGGCAGTATCAGCAAAACGTATTATAGAGCCAACTTTCAACTTATCCTTAAACCTATACTCTCCAAAAATATCTCCGGCTAAACAAGAACATCCTGCAACTATATACCTATATTCTCCTATATCTAAATTTACCTTAGCATAAGTTTTATAAATAAGCAGATCTAACATATGGGCTTCAATAGATGAATCAACTATAGCTATATCTTTCACATTTTTTACAATATCTAAAACAGTTGTAACAAGTTCACAACTTTTAGTAACCACCGCTTCACCTGGCTCCAAATAAACCTGAACGCGGTGTTGTTCACTAAAACTTTCTAATTTTTCACAAAATTTGCCCAAAGGATAACCGTCTTTTGTAAAATAGATTCCACCGCCCAAACTAACCCACTTAATTTTACGCAAAATCTTTTCATATTTTGAAGCTATCTTTCCCAACATCATATCGAATGTCTCGAAATCATCATTTTCACAATTATAATGAAACATCACTCCGTTCAGTTTATCTAAAACAGACATAACATCTTTAATGGATGTCACACCAAGTCTGGAATATTTCCTAGCAGGATCTGCTAAATCAAAATGCGAATAACTTATGCCTGGATTTATTCTTAAGCCAACGCTTATATGTTTTACCTCTTTATAAAACATTTTAAGTTGCGATACAGAGTTAAATATAATCTTGTCGGCAATCTTTTTAAGAGATTGAATGTCTTCAGCAGAATAAGCAACGTTGAATGCATGAGTTTCTTTGCCAAACTGCTCGTAACCAAGCTTTGCCTCGTACAAAGAACTGCTTGTAGTGCCATCCATATACTTGCTCATCAAATCAAAAACAGACCACGTAGAAAAACATTTCAATGCCAATACTAATTTGGCTCTACTAAAATTTCTTACATATTCAATCTTTTTAAGATTTTCTAATAATTTCTTTTCATCAATCAGATAATAAGGTGTTTTTATCTTTTTAACCATTAAGAGCATTCTCCCATTTTATTAATACACCCAAGGAATTTAAAAATTTAACTTTATGCTTCATTTAATTGGCTTAAATACTTTTACACTTGATCACTTACATTTACATTATTAAATTTTTAATTATTAAATATCATAAGTTATATTAGTTATATTTCTAAATTTGTTAAAATCGTACAGAGTAATCAAAAAAAACACACTTAAATTTTTATTTATTTTCAAAGCAGAATAAACAAAACTCTTCATTATTTTTTTAGGTTATTAAGCCATTCCCTCACACTACTTTCAGTTGCCATTCTCCAATCTCCCCTAGGAGATAGGGCAATTGTTCCTACCTTAATTCCATCTGGATAACAATTTCTTTTGAATTGACTAAAGAAGAAACGTTTTAAAAAAATTTTGAAATATTTTTCTATATCATCTTTTGAATAAATTTTATTAAATGCTTTTATTGCAAGAAAAAGCGTTTTTTCAGGTTTTTGCCCGAAACGAACAGTGTAATATAAAAAGAAGTCGTGTAATTCATAAGGCCCTATTATGTCTTCTGTTTTCTGAAAAATTTTTCCATTTTTTGATGGAAGAAGTTCAGGACTTATATCCGTATTTAAAATGTCTATCAAAACTTCTTTATACATTTTAACTCTTTGGGCTTCATAAGAAACAAGATATTTTACAAGTGTTTTAGGAATTGAAGAATTTATCGCATACATAGACATATGATCGCCATTATAGGTACACCAACCTAAAGCATTTTCAGATAAATCTCCAGTCCCTATCACATATCCATTCTCAGCATTAGCTATATCCATCAATATTTGCATACGTTCGCGAGCTTGAGCATTTTCATATGTTATGTCTTTAACTCCCCTTTTACGTTTAATATCTTTTAGGTGCCTATCAACAGATTCTGTTATTAAAATTTTTCTAAGGTGTACATTTACAGCGTTAGATAATTTTACTACATTTTTTAAAGTTCTTTTGCTTGTACCAGGCCCAGGCATAGTAACAACTATAATATCCTTCTTGTCTTTACCGAGCAGTTCATAAGTTCTCAATATTACAAGGAGAGCAAGAGTAGAATCTAGTCCTCCAGAAATACCTACAACTGCATTAAGACACGTAAATTTTAATCTTTCTGCTAAAGCCTGAGACTGAATTTTTAATATTAATTCTGCTCGGGTTGATAAGGAGTCTGCATCATTTGGAACAAACGGCGACTGAGAAACAAATCTTGTAAGATTTTCCACTCTTTCATTAAAATCAAATTCCACATTAATGTATCCTTCGGAATTTGTTTCAAAAACGTTCAATTTACGACGTTCATAAGCAAGTCTTTCCGTATCTATTTCACTTACAGTAATACCTTCTTTGAAAAGAACACTTTCTGTAAGAATAACACCGTTTTCTGCAATAATACGATGCCCTGAAAAAATTATGTCACCCACAGACTCACCACAACCTGCAGAAACATATACATATCCACAAGACAAACGACCACTTTGTGCTTTTAATAACGTTTTTCTATAATCACTTTTTCCTATAAGTTCATTAGAAGCTGAAAGGTTTACTATTATAGTTGCACCGGCTTGAGCATGGTTATTAGACGGAGGAGATATCGTAAATAAATCCTCGCATATCTCAGCAGATACTTTTACATTTTCGTTATTTTTTGCTGAAAAAATCATACTAACTCTAAACGGTGCGTCTTGTCTACAAATTTTAACAAAACCAGATGCGTTTTTCCCAGAAGTGAAATGACGAATTTCATAAAATTCTGAATAAGAAGGAAGATACGTTTTAGGGACAACACCTAAAATTTTGTCATTTTGAAATACAACGGCACAGGAATAAAGTTTGCCTTCTTTCCATATTGGAGATCCAACAAAAACTAAAAGTTTCTTTCCAGTAGTAGATTTACGGATTACATTTAAAGCTTTATAAACAGACTCTTTTAAAACATCTGATAAAAATAATTCACCACATGTATATCCAGTTACACAAAGCTCAGGAAAAATCAAAAGATCAACCAAACTTGTGTTTGCTTGTTTTATAAATTTTATTATCTCAATCGCATTTGCTTTAGGATTAGCGATAACAATCTTAGGAGTCACTGCCGCAGTTTTTACAAATCCATATTTCATTAGCATCCTGACTAATATATAAAAATCCTACATATATAACCAACACATTACTTTATTTTTTTAATATAATGCAAAAATGTAATAAAATATAAAAAAACAACAAAATTGTTTTACAAATGAAATATAATGAATATTTAATTTAAGCACACTGTGCTATAAAAACTACCATAAATATAAAACATATAATAACATATTTTCAATT
>JAISEE010000030.1 GCA_031264325.1 Endomicrobium sp.
CAAATTCTTTTATGGTTTGGAAGTTCACATTTCCTGAAATTTCTATTTCAGGTTTATAATCTTTTGTTGAATTTTTTCTTATAACACCAATTATTTCGCCTGCGGTTTTAGGAGTAGTATTATCTAACATTATAATATCAGCTTTTGCCGCTAAGGCACTTCTAACTTCACTCAAGCTTTCGCATTCAACTTCAACTTTAATATCTTTATATTTTTTTCTAAAATCAAATATTACAGAAATCAAGTCTTTTATAAACTTTAGATGATTGTCTTTTATAAGAGATATGTCAGAAAGACTCATCCTATGATTTATTCCACCGCCACATCTTACGGCATATTTGGCAAGTTCTCTGTATCCAGGCAAAGTTTTTCTTGTATCATAAATTTTTACTCTACCATTACCTATAGCCTTTACAAAAACATTTGTCAGTGTCGCAATTCCTGACATATATTGCAGAAAATTAAGAGCAGTTCTTTCTGCTGATAAAATCTTCCTTGCAGATCCGGTTATTTCAAGAATTTTATCGCCTTTTTTAAGAAAATCGCTGTCTTTCTTTTTTATTGCAGCCTTACAACTGTCATCAAGCGTTTTAAAAACCTCAACAAAAACATCAACACCTGCAAGAACTCCGTCTTTATTTGCTATAAGAACAGCTTTTGCTTTTTTATCTTTCGGAACAAATTCTTTTGAAGTAATATCATTGAAAACCCCGTCTTCCTTCAATGCTAAATCTATAAGAACATCTATTGTATTCATAACTCATTATCGTAATATTTAAAATTTTTTTAATTTTTTACCAAATTCTTCTTTTCAACACTACAACATAGCCCCATTCCATCAAATATTATTTTTATGGAAATAAAACAACATTACTACTCTATTTAATTTGAGAATATAAACTTATCATTTCTATGGCGCTTATTGCAGCATCTGCTCCTTTATTTCCTGCCTTGGTTCCAGCTCTTTCTATAGCTTGCTCTATAGACTCTGTGGTCAAAACTCCAAAAACTACAGGAACACTTCCGTTAAGACCTACCGAAGCAACTCCTTTTGATACTTCTGCGGCAATATAGTCAAAATGTGGCGTTGCTCCTCTTATTACACAACCTAAACAAATTATACCATCATTTTTTTTACTATCAGCTATTTTTTTTGCAACTGCTGGAATTTCAAAAGCTCCTGGAACCCAATAAACTGAAATATCTTCATCAGACGCTCCATGTCTTTTAAGCATATCTTGCGCGCCTGATATAAGCTTTCCAGTAATAAATTCGTTAAACCGCGACGCCACTATTGCAAACTTTCTTCCATCTGCTTTTAACTGCCCATTTATAACTTTCATTTACGACTCCTATAGCTAAACTATTTTTAAGATATGTCCCATCTTTTCTTTTTTTGTTTTTAAATATTTTTTGTTAGACTTCGTTGGATTAACTTCAACAGGAATTCTTTTTGTTATATTCAACCCATAGCCCTTAAGTTCAACAATTTTTTTAGGATTATTGGTCATAAGATTAATACTTTTTATTCCAAGTTGAGATAATACTTGAGCGCCAATACTATAATCCCTTAAATCCGGCGGAAACCCTAAAACTACATTAGCTTCAACTGTATCTAGCCCTTTCTCCTGTAAATGATAAGCTTTCAATTTATTCACAAGACCAATCCCCCTGCCTTCTTGATGCATATACAAAAGTACTCCCTCTCCTTTTTGTTCAATTGCTTTAAAAGCTGCTTCAAGCTGATCCCCGCAATCGCACCTTAAAGAATGAAAAATATCACCTGTTTCACATGATGAATGTACTCTCACCAAAACATTCTTTTTATTTTTTACATTGCCTTTTAGTATTGCTAAATGAGCATCTTTTGTTACAATATCTTCAAACAAAATCATTTTAAAATCACCATATCTTGTAGGAAAATCAACAGTCACGACTTTTTTAACAAAATTCTCATTACGCCTGCGGTAGTTGATAAGTTCAGAAATTGTTACTATTTTTAATTTATGTCTTTTTGCAAAATTTATTAAGTCTGGCATTCTAGCCATTGTTCCATCTTCATTCATTATTTCACAAATAACTCCCGCTGGATAAAGTTCTGCAATTTCAGCTAAATCTACAGCGGCTTCTGTGTGGCCAGGTCTTACTAAAACGCCTCCTTTTTTATAACTCAGTGGAAACATGTGCCCAGGTTTTGCAAAATCTTTAGCCTTAGAGGTTTTATCTATAAGCTTCTTTATAGTTATAGCCCTATCATAAGCCGATATTCCAGTAGTTGTGCCTATTCTATAATCAACAGACATAGCAAAAGAGCAACCTTTTTTTTCAGTAGGCCTCTCAATCATGTTGTCTATATCAAGTTCTTCCAAACGTTCACACTTCATAGGAGCACAGATAAGTCCTCTTGCATACTTTGCCATAAAATTTATAAGTTGAGGGGTAATCTTTTGCGCAGCGACAACTATGTCACCCTCATTTTCTCTGCAAGGATTATCAACAACAATAATAGGTATGCCCGCCTTAATATCTTTTACAGCATTTTCAATTGTTGCAAAAGCATCGTTTTTCATTTTGTCATAAACCCCTTCAATGCCTCAGAGCTAACGCCACTTGATTCTTTTTTAACAAACTTTTCTATATATTTTGCAAGAATATCCGTCTCAACATTGACTTCGTCTCCCACTTTTTTAAATTTCATAATTGTATTATTGAAAGTTTCTGGGATTATAAAAATTTCAAAACCCAAACATGACAATGACGAAATTGTTAAACTTATACCATCAATAGCTATCGACCCTTTATCAACGCAATACTTCAAAATATTTTTTCCGCAAAAAAAATTAACTTTATAAAATCCTTTTAATGCTTCTATCTTTCCTATCTTAGCCTTACCATCCACATGTCCACTTACTATATGACCACCGAGTCTTGAAAAAAATGTTAACGCTCTTTCCAAATTAACTTTTGAATTCTGTCTCACTTTGAAAAGTGTCGTAACATTAGCTGTATGTATACTATAATCTGCCACAAAAATATTTTTACTCACACGTGTTGCCGTCAAACACACACCGTTTATAGCAATACTATCGCCACTTGAAATATCACTAAACATTGTCTCTATTTCGATTTTTGAAGATGAAATATTTTTAACCGTACCTATCTCTTCAACTAGACCTGTAAACATTATACTTTCCTCATACATCCAGTTATAAGCAAATCTCTGCCTATTTTTTTCACCTTCATATTTTCTACTTTTAACGACTCTGTAATTTTATTAACTCCAATTCCCCCGACTACAGAAATTGCATTTTTGCCGCCAATGATTTTTGGTGCGACAAAAAAACATATATCATCAACAACGTTTGAAAATAAAGCTGATGCAATTATTTCACTTCCACCTTCTATTAAAATCCTTTTTATAGAAAAAGAATTTAACTTATCTGTTATTATGTTAAAATTTTTTTTTGCTGCGTTCATATCAACAGGTGCAAAAATAATCTCACTTTTATTCACCAAATATTTTGGAATATTTTTTATGCTTGAATCGTAAATAACAACAGTAGGAATAGTTCCATCAAACAAATGATAAAACTTTGGCAATGTTAATCTTGAATCTATAACTACTCTAATAGGATTTTTTAAATTTTTAGAATGTGACGTAAGAAAAGGATTATCTTTTAGCGCCGTATTTGATCCTACAAGAACAGCATCATAACGAGATCTCATCTTATGAACTAAACTTCTAGCCTCTTCGCAGGCTATCCATTTTGAATCATAATCGCATGTTGCAATCTTGCCGTCAAGTGTCATAGCAGCTTTAACTGTTACATTAGGACCAGCTCGTAAAAACTCAAGGTATTCTTTAATAAGAACTTTAGCTTCTTTTTTCAGCAATCCTGCATAAACTTCTATTCCATTTTTTTCAAACAATTTCTTGGTATCAGACACATTTATATCATGTAAAGAAAAAAAAACTCTCTTTACTCCAACTTTTATAATTTCAAGCGTGCATGGTGGCCTTTTGCCATAACTGTTACACGGTTCAAGCGTAACATATAAATCAGCACCCTTTGCATTTTTGCCAGCCTCGTCCAAAGCATTAATTTCAGCATGCTTCTCACCAAAACATTTATGCCAGCCTTTGCCAATAACTTTATCATTTTTAACAACAACACAACCCACCAAAGGATTAGTATAAACTTTTCCTTTGCCTTTTTTTGCAAGATCTATAGCCATACGCATGTATCTTTCATTCATATAATAAAACTCTCAAAGTAAAGAGCTAAAAAATATTTATGTTATCTTCTTATTTTTTTAACATCTTCTCGACTAAAGCCATATAACTATCACACCATACAACATCCAATTTTCACAAACTCAAACAACATTGCTTTAATGATGTGTCGATAACTTAAAAATTATATCACCATCCATAATTTAATTCCAATGAAATAATAAACACATCTAACTAAACAATATTTAGGCACCTTCATTTTCATCCAAAACTGTATTATGTAAGTGTGCCAATTATATTTTTTTTTGATAATACATGTCAATGTTGGTTAAACCTTAAACTGGTATTTAATGCAAAGAATGAAGTAATGGAACTTCTCCACAATCTGGAAACAAATAACAATTTACACATTCACTCCATATTTTATGAGGAAGCATTTCTTTTGGAGTTTCAACATAGCCAAGTTTCTTAAAAAATTCCGGTTTGAAGGTAAGGGTAAAAATTTTTTGTATTCCAAGCTCTTTGGCATTTTTTTGTAATCTTTCAACCATTTCTTTTCCTATACCTTGTCTCTTGTACTCTTCAGATACCGCCAATGCCTTTATCTCAGCCAAATCTTCCCAAGAAACGTGCAAGGCTCCACAGGCTATCACCTTTCCGTCATTTTCAAGAACAACAAATTCTTGTATGTTTTCATATATGGCATTTAAAGATCTGTGAAGCATTTCTTTATTATTAGCATAATATTCAACAAGAGCATGTATCCCTTTTACATCAGAAACTTTTGCAGGCCTTATATCCATCATATCTTTAAACCCCACTAAATAAAAACACTTTAGCTGTAAGTATCATTCTACAATTTGCCTTATTTAGTAGTCAACTCATTTCATTTAACCTTATACGTACCCCCCCCCGCACAGGCTTTTAAAATTGATTTATCTATAACTTGCTATCTTATTTGCTATCTACTAGTAATATATGTAATAGTTGTAATAATATATAACTATAATATAACTATGGTAAATGGTAAATGGTAAATGGTAATAAAAAAGTAAAGCTTATCCCATAAGACAAACACACTAACAGAGCTTAGTTATCATATTTCCAATATTCAAGTATTCAAGTTTTATAAGCTTAATTTTTGATCACTATATACAGTCCTGTTTTTGTTTATATTATGAGCTACTGCTCTACGGTTTTGATCGGAAATAGATTTTTTGGTACAATAAAAATGTTTTATGAAAGCCGAGGTGGTGAAATTGGCAGACACGTGAGACTCAAAATCTCAAGTTGCTTCTTAAGCGACATGCGGGTTCAAGTCCCGCCCTCGGCATTCTAACTTTTTAAGTCTCCATGATACCCATGATACAATATAAAATATACAACTACACGAAAAGGTTATGCAAATATAAATTTCAAAAAGTTTTAAATTCTTTCTTGCCCCTTTAGTTTATTATAAATCTTTCCCTTTAAGTATAAACTCTGATTTCTTCATATCTTGAAAATTATCGTAAACAAACCTCAGAAAATTATTAATTTAATGTTATTTAATAAAAACTGCAAAGATGAGATTAAATTAATATCACAATAAAATATTTTTGTATATATTTTGTATAATTGACGAGCCTCTATTTGATAAAAATAAATATTAATGAATATTTAAGAGTTACGCAAGTATTTTCGGAGATTTTGAATAACGAGTATACGGTTTAGCTATATAGAATTTGAGTAAAATAAAAGAAGCATTAAAACCACCAGAAGTGTGACATAATTAATAAAGATTTAACGTAGATAAATGGAAACTATAAAAATAAAATATGTTATTGAATAAAATATTTAATTAAACTTGTTTAAACTTAAATCATCTAAATAGAGACTCAAATCAATTTAAGGAGAACTAAAAAATTATCCAATACAATGAAAATAATGAGTATTTTTTGATTGAAAACAGAGTTCATTATGCTTTTTATTAATAAGTATCTGATTTCTCTAAAATATAGACAACCACTTTCTTATGCATCCATGCTTTTTCTTCTTGAATGTTGTTTACTCCTAAATCTATACGATTTCCTTTAATGAGATTGCCAGTATCGCCGGCGTAAGCATATCCATAACCTGCAATAAATAAACGAGTTTTTAATGGGATAACTTTAGGATCAACAGCCACTATTCCTCGCTGCATTTTTTGGCCCAGGACCGTAACTGTTCCATCGCCCCATGCAAGAGGATCTCCGGGATAGTAAGCAGTGGCTATCATTTTAATATTTTTAGTTTTTGACAAATCGTACTCTTTTTCTATCTTGTCAGATTTGTCAAGCAATAACAAACGATAAAATTCTTTTATCCTTATAGACTCGTTTGTAATAATTGTCTCATGTAGTAACCCATCATAAAAAACTTCATTTACTGTTTTTATTATGCTTTTTTCTATTCCTTTTTGAAGTTCAATTTTTCTAAGATTGGAATTATATTTTTTGCTCCATATTACTCTGAACGGAACCTGTTTTGATATTTCCTTTTGTTCTTTAGAAACTCTTATTATTTTTATAGTTTGAAATGGATTTATAAATTTAATGGGATCTCTTAAAACCACATCATACTCGCCAATGGTTATGCCATTTTGTTCTAAAATAGTTTTTAAAGATATATCTTTAAAAGGTTTTACAATGTAAATTTTACCATCAACTTTTATGAAACATCTTGTGTACATATAAGGTGGTTCAGAAATTACTTTTGACAATATAAAAATACCAAATGTGATACATGACAATTTTAAAATACTTATTAAGTTATTTTTCATTATCTAAGTATGGGCGCGATCTAAAACAAACACCGAGTTTATCTGCAATTTTTTTAACTTTTGATGTATCAAAGCCTGGAAATTCAACCGATGTTATTATAACCTTAGTTATATATTTTTTTGCTTCATTGACAAACCTTATTACCTCACCAAAAGATTTTTCTTTAAACATAGGATTGTTAATTTTATCATGTTCCTTGGGATTTGAACCATTTAAACTTACAGAAATAATGTCTACCAATCCTTTAAGCTCAGGCAATACATTTCTGTCGTGATAAGCATTTGCAAGACCAGCAGTATTTATTCTAACAGTTCCCTTATTTTCTTTTATCCATTTGGAAATTCCTTTTACTTCTTCTATTCTGATAAGAGCATCGCCATATCCACAAAAAACAATATCTTTATATTTTTTCGGATCACCTATCGACTCTATAACTTCTTTGGCTGACGGCTCTCTTTCAAGTTTCAAATCACTCCCATTAAACTTATTCGCCCATTTATGTTTTACACAATAAAGACATGCCATAATACACCTATTTGTTATATTAAGATAAAGGCTGTCTCCAAAAACATAAGAAATGATATTCATAACTCCTCTATAAATTAAAAAGCTCTAAAGCGTTTTGAGTCGTACTTTTTGATACTTCTTCAAAAAAAATATTCTTTATTGCTGCGATTTCTTTTAAAGTTTCAACCACATAAGACGGTTCATTTCTTTGTCCTCTATACTTTTGAGGAGAGAGGTAAGGACAATCTGTTTCAACCAATAAACTGCTTAATTCAGCCTCTAAAACTGTCTGTTTTAAAGCCTCAGATTTTTTATAAGTTAAAGGTCCGTCTATGCCAAGCAGAAAACCCAAATCAACAAATTTTTTTGCTTGTTGCGGCGTTCCCGAAAAACAATGTATAACACCCTTGGGAATGACTTTAAGAGCTTTAAAAATACTTACAACATCTTCATTAGCTTCTCTTGAATGTACGATCACGGGCTTGCTAAACTTTGATGCAAGCTTAAGCTGAATAGAAAAAAGCTCTTTTTGGAGTACAGCAGTTTGTTCCGAAAAATCGTAATGATAATCTAAACCTATCTCTCCAACTGCAACGCACTTCTTTTCTTGAATAAAAAATTCAATTTTTTTATAATCTTCTGTTGACACTTTTTCAGCATAATTTGGATGAATGCCAAATGCCACAAAAATATTATCGCGCTTTGAAAGCTCTAAAGCTTTATCCCAATACTGCGGCTCACAGGATATTTCTATAATTTTTTTCACTCCAGCGTTAAATGCCCTTTCTATAACAACATTTTTATCTGTATCAAATTTTTCATCTGATAAGTGTGCATGAGTATCTATAATCATTTTACTTCCTTATTAGTAATTATGCCAAACTGTAAAAACTGCAAATACACTTAAATACTACAGTATGCGAGGAAACAAAACTCCAGGGGGCTTCAAATCCGTACCAGAAACAGAAAAGCCTCCTTCAGGGATTATGCCATTAGTAAAATATTTTTTTGTAATATCACTTATATTTCCTGACGCACCTGTAATCTGCCAAATTCTTTCGGCAAGACTTGGCATAAATGAAAGCAAATACATTGCTATAATATCTATAGCCTGCAAATAAGAGAATATGCACATTGCAAGCTTACTCTTATCTGTTTTGGCAAGTTTCCAAGGAGCGTCTACCTCTATCTGTATGTTTACAAGAGTAATTGCGCTTTGTAAGTTCTCTACTGCTTTATGCAACTGAAAATTATCCATATTATATGCAAAGGATTCTTTTAATTTTTTTTCAACATTCTTAACAAAATCTAAATTTAAAACAGCTTGTGGAGCTTTCAAATTAAAATTTTTCTCAGCCACTTTGAGAGTTCTTGAAATTAAATTACCAAGATTGTTTGCAAGGTCAGTATTGTATTTCAACGTTAACCCTTGCCAAGAGATATCCCCGTCATGTCCAAACGGTATTAAAGTAACTACAAGGTACCTTGTAGCATCAACACCATAATTTTCTACAAGCTTTTGTGGAGATATTACATTCCCTAAAGACTTAGACATCTTATTTCCATTTAAAGTAAAAAAACCATGTGAGTATATAGTTTTAGGCAGAGGCAGTTGTGCACCCATTAAAATAGCAGGCCAAACTACTGAATGAAACCACAAAATATCTTTTGCCATTAAATGAACATCAGCAGGCCAATAGTTTTTAAATTTGGTCTCATCACTTGGATAGCCAACTGCAGTTATGTAGTTTATAAGCGCATCTGCCCAAACATATACAGTTTGAGATTTGTCAAAAAACAAAGGGATTCCCCACTCAATAGTACTTCTGGAAAAGCTTACATCCTCAAGCCCAAGTTTTAACTTACCCACAATTTCGTTTTTTCTTTCTTCGGGCAGTATATTTATGTATTCTTTATGATTAACATCTGTTATTCTTTCTAAAAGAGCATCCTTAAAAAAAGATAATTTAAAAAAATAGTTTTCTTCTGATTGCAAAATAGGCTTTGTTTTATGAAAAGGACAATGACCATTTTTATCTAAATCCTTTTTAGCAAAAAATTTTTCACAGCCAATACAGTACATTCCCCCATATTTCTTCTTAAAAATTAAGCCTTTGTCAAATAAAATTTGCACTATATTCTCAACAGCAATAAAATGTCTATACTCTGTAGTACGAATAAAACCATCATTGGAAATATTTAAAAGCTTCCAAGTTGCTCTAAATTTAGCACTCATTTCATCACAAAACTCTTGAGGTTTTTTGCCTTTTGCTTTTGCAACTTCAGCAATTTTAGCTCCGTGTTCGTCTGTCCCAGTAAGAAAGTAAACATCAAAACTATTAAGCCTTTTCCATCTTGCCACTATGTCTGCAACTATTGTGGTGTAAGAATGTCCTATATGAGGAATATCGTTTACATAATAAATTGGCGTAGTTATATAAAATTTCATTTATATTCCTTTTTCATTGGCGTTTTTAATTTGTTTTATAGTAAAAAATTTAAAAGATTTATTGCCAAAGTCAGCTATTACTCTTTCTCTTATGAAGTCAATTGCGGCAAGCTTGGCTTTCCCTTCAGGTGTGGAAATGATAGAGCATACTTCCGGCAAATTTTTTTTTATGTTTTTATAAGTATCATTTTCATAAGCTATACAACACATAAGTCTACCACAAAGACCTGAAAGCTTTATCGTATTCAACGACAATTCTTGATCTTTTGCCATATTTATAGTTACAGAGTTAAAATCTCTTAAAAAGCCTTGACAACACAATACTTGTCCACACGTACCTATACCTCCTATAATTTTAGATTTGTCTCTAACTCCTATCTGAACCATTTGTATTCTAGTTTTCAAAATATACCCTAAATCTTTTATGAGCTCTCTAAAGTCTACCCTTGTCTCAGAAGTGTAATAGATAAATAATTTTGAACGATCAAATGTGTATTGAACGCATATTAGCTTCATGCTTAACCTATGATCAATAGTCTTTTGTGTAACAATTTTATAAACTCTTGCACTTCTCTCTTCATTGTCTGCTATCGTTTTTCTATCTTCTTGCGTTACTTTTCTAAAAATCTTACCTATAAAGCCTTCCACTTTTTGCAAATATTTTTCTTTTTCACAAACAATACCAACTTCAATACCATGCTTTGTTTCAACTATAACCTTATCGTTCAATCTTAAATCAAAACAATCAACATTAACATAAATTTTATCTTTAATTTTTCTTACTATTACCCCAACAACCATTGGCATATCCATTTCTCCTGTTTAATAAAAACAAAACTTAATTTATAATAATTACTTCTCACTTCTACAATTATATT
>JAISEE010000007.1 GCA_031264325.1 Endomicrobium sp.
TCCCATTCAGGTTCAAAAGGAGTGATATTTACAAATATTCCGCACCTTGCATATGTAGACTTTCCAAATGCAATAGTTATTATATCCTTAGGTATTCTAAAATACTCTATAGTTTTTCCTAAAACAACTGAATTTGGAGGAATGTCTATATAATCATTAACAGCCACCGTATCAAATAAATTATCTTGAGATTGCTTGGGATCTAATAAAACCTCCATGTTATTTTTTATTATCTTAAATTCATTAGAAAGACGTATGTCATATCCATAAGAAGAAGTTCCATATGAAACTTTACCTCCTCTAATCTGGCCAGGTTCAAACGAGTCTATCATTTTACATTCAACAGCCATTTTTTTTATCCATTTATCATTTTTAACCATTTGTGTGTTTATCCTTTTTTATTTAAGAATACTTAAGAATACCATCAGATTGTTTTTCCACTACTAAACAATTCAAGGAGACACTTTTTTCTATACTGATTATACAACGCATCCGAAAGCTTTGATAACAGTCACAATATTGTCTAAATATCATATGCACTCATCTGAATCCTAGAGTCTATTTTACAAAGTCGCACTTCGTATACTCCTTTATCATCTTTCTTCATTTATCGTTATATAAATATATTTTGCACACCTCGCATCTATAAAATAAAACATACTACTTTTATGAGACACGTCCTCTGATTTGCTTTTTTTTGGGTGACATTTGTTATTTTTTTTGTTTATAAATATAAACTTGTGTGCATCTCTTAATTTTATTATTATTACAGCAAATAGACGGTTCTATTACATACAGTTTATATAAAAACATATAAACTTCTATGTCCCAATCATTTGAGACCCTGGCCAATAATAAAGAAAGCTTATAGATTTAGATGCAAATAAATGTACTGTCAGTTTGTGTCTTTAAGGAACCATTTGCGTTTTTCGCATGGCTTCTGAGTTAAAATACTGTATGGAAAATTACAAAATTTTTCTTATACTTAAATTGAGAAGGTATGAAGATTTTCAAAAAAAATTATAAATACTTCATTTTTTACCTTTTCGCTATTTTATCATTGAGTTTTTGCAGATATTTTTTTTCTTTGCAAATTTTTAAAACTGAGTACTCACTTCATACACTTCTTTATTGTTAAGACGCTATTATTAAAACGCTAAAATCTTTTATAAATAAAGAAGGCAAAAATAGATTCTATTTTATATATCCTAAAGAAAAGCTATCAATGCTCCATTTTTTTATAAATTCCCATAGGAATAATTATTACAGTAATGGCATTTCTTATCTTTTTGCCTTTGATGTTTCATTTATATATCTCTTTTAGAATTAAAACACATCTCTTTGCAGTAAGTTTATCTAAAGCCTCATGAAAATTTAGCCCTTACAAACTCCATAAGTTTTTCAGTCAAAACAAAAATTTTTCTAAACTACACGCAAATACCAAACAATCCACCACTCATATAGTGACCATTGTGTAGTAAACAATCTTTCTATATCCCAGAGTAGGATAATTGTCAATATTGATATGAACAATATGGACAGAACAACATTGCTCTTATAGTTTTCTCAAACCTTTTTCAACCAACATCTTTTTAACAAAATGCCTGAGACTTATTGAGTTTAAATCACAAAATCCATACAAAAACAAGAGCTTATTCGTTGAAAAAAATTATAAATATCTGATAATTCAGATACCGAACATATGATTCTTTTTACTCGCCCTGTTTAAAAAATTGTTCCATCTTGACATTTTTGTAAGTTTAGACATAATTTCTATTGAAACCTATTTTTGTGTTAAATTTTTTAAAAGACATATTTTTGCATCAAAAATTATATAAACAATCTTCGTTTTAAACACCAATAGCTCTTTATCAATGACGGAGATACTGTAAAACTCCCTCAAACTATTATTGTTATCCCTTTTAGACTATAAATCTACAATATCGAAGCGATTCTCTGATGCATTGATGTGATGATTCTGTTACCCTAAAGTTATAACCCTCTTTTCTATAAATTATAACTCAACATTAGCTTCCACGTTTTTTTATCGCTTTTTGTTTAACTATTTCAATATTTCAGTAACAACATACAAACATACATAAAACACACGAAGGATCGAAGAAACTCTTGGAGCTGTATATTGGAGAGCTGTATAATTAACTTTATATTTATTTTTAAACAAAATCTTAAAATCCTACCCATCCACCAGAGACTTATCTTAATAAGGTTATACTTTCCAAATATATCTAAAGGTTGAATTCATAAATCTTTCTATAGAAAGATAAAACAAACAAAAAGTTGTTGAAAGTCGTTGTAAGTGCCTATTTGCACTCATTAATTTCATAGAGCTAGAAAAAAAATCAAACAAAAAAAACATTAGATTAAAAAATTCTTTCAATAAAACATATCTATTATCTGCTTTTATTGTCATAATTTTTATCAGCCTTGACAGTTTGGTTTTGCACGTCTCCACCACACAATATCTTAATAGAATAAATCTTCAGTATTTTAAAAATCTTACTGTTTTCATCTTTTTTCAAATATCGGCCCTTTCAAAAACAGTCAGGCCATTTCCCTAAGCTAATCTTTTTATCTAAAAATCTTCTTTAAATTTCTGTGACATCATTAAAATTTTCTATAAATAAATCTACATATTTTTCTTTTCATCATTAAAATAAATTATTATCTAAACCAACTTAACTGTTAAAAGTAATGTTTAGCTTCTTACCGCCCACTGCGTTTTATATGTTCTTTCTTCATTTTTTTTAGTTCCTGCATAAAGGCATCTATATCTCCAAATTTTCTATATACAGAGGCAAATCTCACATATGCCACTAAATCAACATCCCAAAGTTTTTCCAAAACTTTATCTCCAACGATATTAGAAGGGATTTCCATAACATATTCTCCAATAATATCATTTTCAACTTCATTGACTATTTTGTTTATTGTTTCAACTGAAATTGATCTTTTCTTACAAGCCCTATTTATGCCCATCCAAATCTTTCTTCTATCAAAAGGCTCTCTCCTGCCATCAGATTTTACTATCATAATAATAACTTCTTCAGGTCTTTCAAAAGTTGTATATCTTTTTTTACAACTGGAACATTCTCTACGTCTCCTAACTGCAGATGTGTGGTCTACGGGACGCGAGTCAAGAACTTGATCGTGAATACTTCCGCAAAAAGGACATTTCATTAAACTTTCTCTTTGTTTTAAGATAAATAATTAAAACTATCGATGTTACGAAGTTAAAACGATAAACACTATCAACACACAAGCAAATGTTCCATTAAAAATATAACAAAAAGCCTAACCACAAAAAAAATACAAAAATCATTTTTTCAAAACTAAAATCATTAATATTTTATCCAAATATTTTCTTAAAAAAATTATCATTTTGATACTTTGAATCTTTAGGCACTTCTCCCATAGATTTAGCATATTCAAAAAGAGCACGTTTTTGCGCATCATTCATTGACTTAGGAACAGAAACATTTATTTTAACGAATAAATCACCTCTATTTTTTCTGCCAATTCTAGGAAAGCCTTGTTCACGTACTCTTAAAATTGTTCCAGGCTGAGTGCCTACTGGTATTTTTACCTTTACATTTCCATGTAAAACAGGAACACTGTATTCCACACCCATTGCAGCTTGCGAAAAGGCAACAGAAACCTCTGTATACAAATTATCTCCATCTCTTCTAAACCCAGTAATAGCTTTCATATGCACAACCACATATAAATCCCCCGCTGGAGCTCCATTTGCTCCGACATTTCCTGAGCCAGAAACTTTTAAAGATGTTCCATCATCAACACCTGCAGGAACTTTTACCTTAACAATTTTTCTTTTCTTTACAGTTCCTCCACCTCTACAATCAGGGCACGGGTTGTTTATAATAGTTCCCTTGCCATAACATTTATGACACTCTTGGCTGAAAGAAAAAAATCCTTGAGAGTGTCTTATTTGTCCAGAACCTCTACACTGAGGACACTGCTTTGGAGCGACACCATCTTTGCTACCGGCCCCATGACACAAAGAACAAAATTCTTTTTTGAGTATGTCTATTGAAATCTCAGTACCGTTCATTGCCTCAAGATAAGAAATATCTATATCATAACGTAAATCTTCCCCGCGTCTGTGTTGCGAAGAAGTTCTACTGCCTTTTCGCCCACCTTGCCCGCTGAAAATATCACCGAAGATATCTCCAAAAATATCACCCATGTTTGAAAAATCACCACTTGAATATTGATAACCACCTTGGCCACCAAATGGATTTCCACCACCCATCGCATCATGACCGAAAGTATCATACTGTTGCTTTTTTTGAACATCAGAAAGAATCTCATAAGCCTCATTTATTTCTTTAAACTTTTCTTCAGATTCTTTATTCCCAGGATTTTTGTCAGGATGATATTTTAAAGCCAACTTTCTATAAGCTGACTTGATTTCATCGTTACTTGCAGACTTGGTAACACCAAGCACTTCATAATAATCGCGTTTCATTTTCTCTTATTCCTTAACTTCAAAGTTTTAGCATTATCTTTTTTAAAAAATTCTTCTCTGTGATAACTAATTTGTCCATTTTCAATTCCAACTATTTGTCTCATTAAAAGAAAAGTTCAGCAAAAAACAATAAAATAAAATTCGTCAAACTCGTTATAACATCAATAAATTTCTATTCCTTTATCCTTATCTTATTGTTCATTAACAATTAAATCTGACTATTTCTTTATAGTTATAGAGATTTATGTTTGTCAAGTTTAATAATCCTTTTATTTAACCAACATTGCATATGTCTTGTGTAACAAAAAAAATACACTTGTTTTTATAATTCACCAAACGCCTGTGAATGTTAAAAATTTCAAAACAGTCAACACTTTATCTTTCATTTTCATAGACTATCTTACACAACGAAAACGACATAGTATCTAAGACAATTGCATAATAAATTCAATGCTGTCGTTTTTTTATATCTACACAATAACAAAATTTCATAAATCAAATATTTTTTACTGTGTCTTGTGTCTTAAGAAGTAATTATCAATCATTTATCCACGCTATCAAAATCATAAAAAGGCTTTTATGATTTTTTTCTTTATCGTCTCAATATAATTTTACTTATATCGTATATCACAATACATATAATATTTCAAAATGACAATCTAAAATACTGATAACTCTAGCCTAAGTACCTTGTGTTGGCCAATAAAAAATTTAAATACAATACTTTATGTAAAATTCCATACATTGGCTAGTAAAGTTTCCATATTGTTATCGTTCTCTTATAAGACGACTGACTGATATAACGAATGTCCTTTATTTGCAATTGTCATACCTAAGAGAGCAGAAACTATAAGCTTTATCTATAAAACCTTACCTAATATAAATTTAAATTATAAACATTATAGCCATACCTTCCAAAATACCATCAATTAAATTAATTAATATTATATAATTTTTGACTATATATTTTTATTTATTTTACGCTTAATATTGTAAACATAAAATCCGACTCTTCAACATAAGCAATTATAATTTTTAAAAATATATTAGACTCTTCCATAAAAATTTTATATCTTCTACTGTTGCTTAACATTTAAATTTATCATAGTATGCGAACTAAATTTTTAAGTTTGAAATGTCCTCAGTGTTATTTATTACACTACCAATCGACCAGCATCTTAATATTTTTTCTACATCATCTTGGGAGGGTTATCTTTTAAAACATAGTCTTTTATTAAGCGCTCAAGTGCTCTCTTCTTCTACACTCCCACAACAATTAAGTCTAAATCAAAATGTTCCGCCTGTGGTGTCTATGTAAAGTTTTTACAAACTTTCCCGATACATTAATGTTCATTATTATCTATAACCAGCTCTATATCTTAAACTTTACATAGACACCACAGGCGGAACATTTATCGAAAATTTTATTTTTAAACCCATATATATTTATTATAATTATTTATTCTCAACTCTCATTATGAAATATTAAAATATTATTCCCTTAATTTTTTTATAAATAATACATAAACGCATAATATAAAGCATATAAAAATAGAAAAAAACCACCACGACACATGCCAAAAATAAACTAAACAAATTAATAACCTTTATTATCTTCTAATAGTTACACTTATTTTTTATTATCATCAACAACTTCAGCATCTACTACTTTTTCGCTATTATTGGCATTTTGGTTATTATTAGATTGTCCTTGTTCATTGGCTCCTCCTTGAGCATTTTTAACTTGTGAAGATTTATATATGGCTTCCGCAAGTTTATGAGAAGAAATAGTCAAAGTTTCTTTTGTTGACTTAATTGCCACAGCGTCACTACCTTTCAAAGCGGCTTTAGCAGCAGTTAAGGCCTGCTCAATTGCAAGTCTTTCATCAGAAGAAATTTTATCACCATGCTCTTTTAAACTCTTTTCAACAGAATACACAAGATTGTCAGCTTCATTTCTTGTTTCAATTTCTTCTCTATGCTTTGCATCTTCAGAAGCGTATTGTTCAGCTTCTTTTACATATTTACTTATATCATCTTTTGAAAGCTTCGTTGATGAAGATATTTTAATTGACTGTTCTTTGTTAGTTCCTTTGTCTTTTGCGGAAACATGCAATATGCCGTTTGCATCTATATCAAAAGTAACTTCAATCTGAGGCACTCCTCTTGGTGCAGGCGATATGCCATCAAGTATAAATTTACCAAGAGATAAATTATCTTTTGCCATAGGCCTTTCACCTTGCAAAACATTAATTTCTACACTTGATTGATTATCGGCAGCCGTTGAGAATATTTGAGAACGTCTAGCAGGAACTGTTGTGTTTCTGTCTATTAATGGAGTTCTTACACCACCCATAGTTTCAAGCCCTAAAGTGAGAGGGGTTACATCTAAAAGAAGGATATCTTTAACATCACCAGTTAAAACAGCAGCCTGAACAGCAGCCCCAAAGCATACACACTCCATGGGATCTATTCCATTCTCCAATTTTTTACCTATATAATCTTCAACAAATTTCTGAACTATAGGCATTCTTGTAGGTCCGCCAACTAAAATTATCTTTGTAACAGTATCTGTTGTAAGTTTTGCATCGCTTATCGCCTGATCTATTGAAGCCTTACATCTTTCAACGATAGGTCTTACAAGGTTTTCAAGAGTAGCTCTTGTAAGTTTAAGAGTTAAATGCTTAGGACCTGACGCATCAGCAGTGATAAACGGAAGATTTATATCAGTTTCCAAAACGTTTGAAAGCTCAATTTTTGCTTTTTCAGCAGCTTCTTTTAAACGCTGAACAGCCATTTTATCATTGCGCAAATCTATACCATTTACTTTTTTGAAATCTTCAGCAATGTAGTCTATTAAGACATTATCCATATCAGTTCCACCAAGTTGTGTATCGCCTGAAGTTGAAAGAACTTCAAAAGTTCCTTCAACACCCATTTCCATTATGGTCACGTCAAGCGTTCCTCCGCCAAGGTCAAATACCAATATTTTCTGCTCTTTACCAACTTTATCTATGCCATAAGCAAGAGAAGCAGCTGTAGGTTCATTAACAAGCCTTACAACTTCAAGACCTGCTATTGCCCCAGCGTCTTTTGTAGCTTGTCTCTGGTTATCGTTAAAATATGCGGGGACCGTAATAACTGCTTTAAAAATAGACTCTCCTAAATATGCCTCAGCATCTTTTTTTATTTTTTGAAGGATGAAGGCTGAAAGTTGCTGAGGTGTAAACTCTTTTCCATTTACACTATATTTATAATCAGCTCCCATTTTTCTTTTAAAAGCACTAATTGTACCTTCAGGATTTGTAACAGCCTGTCTTCTTGCAGGCTCTCCGACCAAAAGCTGTCCGTCTTTTGTAAATGCGACATAAGAAGGAAAGGCTTTTCCTCCAAGTGTAGTTCCCTCAGCCGAAGGAATAAGAGTAGTCTTCCCGCCTTCCATAACAGCAGCAGCAGAATTTGAAGTTCCTAAATCAATACCAATAATTTTTGCCATATACCCTTCCTCCTTTATAGTTATTAATTTCCTTTTTTATTTTCAAATTTCTTGTCATTTTTAGCGACCTTAACCTTGGCTGTCCTTATCAACTTATCATTCATTTTATAACCCTTTTGGTATATTTCCAAAACTTTGTTGTCTTCTTCATCACTTTCAACATAGTCCAAAGCTTCGCATGTGTTTGGATCAAACTTTTCGCATTGTATCTCTTCAACGCCTTCTTCTTTAAGCATCTTCGCAAACTCTTTGCTTATCATATCAAGACCAACAACTATGCTTTCTATATTATTTCCCGCTTTAGCACTCTTTAGAGCATGTTGCAAAACATCATTAATTGCTATTTGTTTTACAAGAACTTTTTCTTTTCCCCAATCTAAATAATCCTTTTTTTCTTTTTCTGAGCGTCTTCTGAAGTTATCAAAATCTGCTTTAAGTCTTACAAGTTGATCATAATAATCTTGAGCTAAAGCTTTCTGTTCGTCCACAGATTGTTTTAAAATTTCAATCCCAACGGCTTCTTTCTTATACCTTGTATCATCACTACACTCACAACTGTCTTGACTACACTCACAACTGTCTTGTTCCTGTTCTTGTTCATTAGTAGTTTCTCTATCGTTTTTCAAATTGCCTCCTCCCGTATAACTTACTTTTTCATATCTTTACATATCTTTACATATCTTTAAAAGATTTATTTAACATCTCAGACACTCTGCTTACAAGAGACATCATTTTTTTGTACTCCATTCGCTTAGGCCCTATAATTCCCAAAACGCCTATAACTCTATCACCATTTTTATATACTGTAGTTATAATGCTTAAATCTTTAAATTCTGTAATGGCATTTTCTGATCCTATTTTAACATTGATTCCATCACCTGAAAAATCTTTACTTATTACTTCTATAAATTTTTCTTTATTTTCATTAAATTTTATCAATGACTTTACGAGTTCAAAATTATTGAAATCAGGTACTGAAACCACGTTAGACGTTCCATATATATAGATGTCATCCTGTATATTATAAAAAGCATCGCTTATTTTTTCAGCTGTTTCTAAAATTTTTTTTCCCTGTTGTTTAAAATCTTTAATTTCAGATACTATCCTTTTATTTACTTGAGCTATAGAAACCCCTCTTAATTTATCATTTAAAAAACTTCTAAATTTTGCTGTTTCTAATTGAGAAAGAAAAACTTCTATTTTTTTATACTTGATTATTCCACTTTTAGTAAGCAATATTATAAGCAACTCACTGTTTGAAATTTGCACAAGTTCAATATTTTTTATTTCCTCATATTGAGTCGGCGCCATTACAAACCCAGCATATTGAGAAAGTCCTGACAAAATACGCGAAGTTTCAGAAAGAAGAGATTCTATTTCCATATGTCTTTGATCATATTTTTTTCTTAGTTTTTCTTCTTCCTCTATGGCAAAACTTTGCAACTTCAACAAACTATCTACGTAAGATCTATACCCCTTGTCTGTAGGTATTCTTCCGGCTGAAGTATGAGGGTGCGTTAAAAACCCTTCTTCTTCAAGTTCAGCCATAACATTTCTTACTGCCGCTGGAGAAAGGGAAACATTATATTCATCTATAAGCACTATTGATCCCACAGGTTTACCTGTCTTTATATAATGGTGTATAACTGCACTTAATATCTTTGTTTTTCTTTCTTTTAAAACTTCAGATGATATTTGGCGCATTTATTTAACCACTTCTCCTATTTTATAACGACAACCCATTTCTAGCGCTCATATCAACACAGTGCTAACATTGTAGCGTTAAATTTAACTTATGTCAAGATGTCCAAGAGATTTAAGAAATTTTAATGTATTAAAGGATGTTTTATTATTATTTGTAATTTAAGTAGAGTAAATTACAAACACTTTCGCCATATTTTTTCAAACAATTCAAACTTTTATTTTTTTTGTATTTCAATTTAATTTCTTTCTGAATGCTAATTTTTATGCTAATTTTTCTTATAATTTTACTGTAAAGTTTATTTTTACTGTAATACAAATCTATGTATGTATATGTAATATTATATCCCTATTATCCAAATCCAATTATTTTTCATTTGGTTTGGAAATAGCAAAATTTGCTCAGCGATTTTTTTATAAAGTTGTACATAAAACTTATCTGAAGCAAAACTGACTTTTTATATTCTACATATGTTAACAGTCTCAACTTTATATTCTTTTTTTTCCTTCTTCATATCATTAAATTATAAACTTATACATTATTTTGCTCTTATAAATTTCAACAGAATCACTATGATCGTGCTTAAATATTAATAAAAAGTCTTTTATGCCTATTTTAGTATGGAGAATTTACATTTTCGAGTGCTAAATTTTCCATTTCATAGTTTATCGCTTTAACAGCTTGCTCAAATATATTTGTCAACTAATTTTTATGATAGATATCACGTTTCTTTAATGTAAAATCTTTTGTGTTTGAAAATTGATGATTACCTATAACGCTTTTCATTTTTTTCTAAATTATCTCTTTTCCTTTCTTGATTTAAAATTTTTATGGAAACTCCCACATCATTTTACATGAAGTTTAATATTACTTACTTGCATTCCAGCAACTTTTTAGTATGAACTTTAAAACATCAATCATTTCTGTATTGTTTTTTTTCTTTATTTTCATCAATATTTAGCAGTAACTTAAATTCGCTTTAAAACTTCCTAACGCGCTTTTACCCATATAATTCAATAACAGTGTTGTAATCACCAACTTTTACGTTAAATACATTTTCTAATATGCAACCATCAAACTTTTTGTAAAGCTTCAGCAATCTCTTCAAGCACAATATTTCGAGTCTCAAAAATCAAAACATAACAACGTTAATATTTAACCACTCTTTTAAAACATTCTCTTTAATTTAACTGCAATCGTAGTACCATTATTAGTTTCACTTATACTTAAAAGCAAAGTCTTGTACTTTAGACTTATCTCAAAAAAACTATGTTCGTATTAGGAAGATTAACAAAAAAAATAATAAAAAACTCATTAGTATAGTTTTATGTATTAGACTGCCTATTTCTGAAGTTGATGAAAGTTATACACAGTTTTTACATCAAGTTCAAACCTCTAAAGTTCAAGTAGCTCGGTAAGTTGTTGACATGGTGCGTAGTATGTAATAACTATTTCACTAATAATATAAGTAGTAGTTTAATTTAATAAAATTCTCATCGACTATTTGTGCTCTTTCTGCTTTAACTATGTTTTTAAACTTAACTTTTGAGTTCAAATTATTGGACATGAACATTGTGTCGCAAAGTGGAATTATTAGTTTATGGTAATAGAAATTACTATTTTTTAAAACCTGAGTTTATCAGGTAGTATAAAAGTAAAATTCATTTGATATACTCAAGCTTTAAAAATGGATTATGTCTAAGTTCATTGGCAATTGTAGTCATACTCCCATGTCCAGGACAAACTGTAATATAAGGATCCAATTTTTTTAGCTTTTTAAGCGACTTTAAAAGTTCTTCATTATTTCCACCCCATAAATCAGTTCTGCCTATAGTGCCTGCAAAAAGAGTGTCGCCTGTAAATAAATATGATCCAAATAATAAGCATATGCTGCCTTTTGAATGACCTGGAGTACTCAAAACTTTAAACGTAATAAAAGATAACTTTATCTCTTGATTATCTTCAAGTAAAATTTCAAGCCCTTTAATACTTACAGGAATTCCGCCAATAAAAGAATAATTTTTCTCAGAGTCTGCAAGCATCTCAGCGTCATCTTTGTGAGCTGCTAGTGGAACTTTATATTTTAAACGAATTTTATCATCAGCTACAACATGATCATAATGTCCATGTGTATTAATAAGAATCTCAGGTTTCAAATTTTCAAATTCTATAATATTTATAATCTTATTGGCATTTTCACCAGGATCTATGATGGCCGCATGCTTGGTATTTGTATCATAAACCAAATAACAATTTTCGTCAATAGATCCAGTTCTTACTTTTTTTACTTTAATCATTTTTATTCCTCTATCCTATCTAATTATTTAATAAAACAAATTTACAATTTGAAGTATAAAATTTGCAAATATACCAGCTAAAACATCATCTATTGTAATTCCAAAGCCACCTTTAAGACCTTGAACTGATTTTATTATCCAAGGTTTTTTTATATCCAATAGCCTAAACAGTAAAAATCCTAGAAGAAAAAATAAAAAATTCTTTGGCAACAAAGCCAAAGAAAACCACATACCTGCAACTTCATCAATAACTACTCTATGATCATCTTTTGTTTTGTAAATATCTTCAGCCAAGAAAGAAAAAAAAATAGAAATTAAAAATATCACAACTAAAGAACACAGTTGGAATAAAACACTATCAGGCATAAAAAATATCCAAAGCAAAATACCTGCCAAGCTACCAAGCGTTCCAGAGGCGCACTTAATATATCCTAAACAAGCTACCGAAGAAAAAAAAAATACTATTTTATTCACATTATTTTAAAATTAATAAATTTTTATATTTAAACACATAATTTGCCCCAGAAAAAACTGTAAAAACAGTGGCAAAAAAAGTAAACCAATATGGAGTTTTTTCAACTGCAGAAATCACATAATAATATGTTCCGATATTATAAAATTTTAAAAAACCAATCGGAGTGTTTCCATATTTAAAAAACGCCTCATTAATTATTATTATTGTCAACGTAGTTATAATAACCACAATTTGCAATGTGGTTTTAAACTTGCCTGACTTATCTGCAGATATAATTATATTCTTATACGCCGCAATTGATCGAAGTCCTGCTATTAAAAATTCCCTAGATACTATCACTATGACCATCCATGCCGCTATTTTAAGATATGGTATGCCTACAAAATATATAAATGCCGAAGATATTAATAATTTATCAGCTAAAGGATCTAAAAAAATACCTAAAGACGTTATAGTTTTTTGCTTTCTTGCTATATGTCCGTCAAAAAAATCTGTGATTGATGCCACAAAAAAAATAATTAAAGCAAAAGTTGTATTCAAAACCCCACCTAACGACATAAATAAAACAAAAAAAGGCACCAAACATATTCTAGCTAAAGTTAACTTATTTGCCAAATTCATTGTCCCTCTCCAAATCATTACTTTTGCATTATAACCTTTAAATGCCTGCTATCTTACCGCGTGTTATAAACCGAATAAAATTATTACTTTAAAAAATCATAACACTTCTGTCTTGCTTCAGGAGTTCAGAAATAACACTTTCAATTATATTTTATAGTTACAGTCATAGGTTTCTTTGCGAATACCAATAAACAAACTCAAAATATTATTTCCCTTTAATTATCATCAATATATTATCAATTTTGAGGCTTAAACAAAGTATTACACACGTTTTCAATGAAAATTTTTTTCTTTCTACTATTGCAACAGAGTTTTTGGTTTGTTTTTAGTTTTTAAGGATCCTCCTAGTTTTTGATTTGAATACTCAAAAAATCCTACACATTGAAGTACTCTTACTCTAAAAAATAATTCATTAATATTTCTTTTATTTTCTCATTGAGATCCTCTTATTATTTACGTTCTTAAATAACACAATTGAAGATAAATAAAACATGTTCTATATTTTTATTTACTATAAACATCCTAGTTGAAACAAAAACTTATCAAACCCTTTGTTAAATCAACTACAACAATTCTTTTCAGGGAACCTATTTTTCAAGCACACGAATATAATTTTTTCAAATCCTTCTTTTTTTTGTTATTTTTACAAAAAAAACAAGCATATATTTTCAAAATATATCAACTTCTAGTATTACTGTGATTAATTATTATTTCAAACCTTTGATATGAAAATATCAATCAAAAGCACTCACAACTTCGACAACGTTCTTTGGACAACCTAACGCTACAACTGCTATTTTTACATAATTCACACTCACTTAACTTATTACTTCTTTTTAAGCAACAATATTCATATCTTGAGCTGCTCATTGATGCGACATCAACTAATTTTCCATTAAAATATCTTAACATCAGAAATGTATGGTGTCATGATTTTAAAATATTTTAAAGTAACAAATTATTAACTCCTTCCGCATGATGCCGCAATAAACGGTTTAATTTATTTCTTTCATTTCTTTCATATCTTTCATTTCTTTCATATTATCTACAAGTTTTTGTTTACTATAGTTTTATTATTTCAAACATTAGTCTGGAGCCTTGAAGTTGAAAATAGTTACAGCCAACTCATGATTAACGATATAATTTTTAAATACCAACTCTATCTTTATATCCTTTTAGAAATTATAACAACTTTCTCCAGGAACATGTTTGTTTTTTTTTGCAATATACATTTTATGTTAAAGCTTTTATTTTTTAAAGACTGTATTTTAATTGCAACAGTTATCTCATATCCATCAAAAGTTATACTATTTGTCTTTTTATCTCTTTGCCAAGAGCTTCCAAAAAATTTATTATGATAAAGGCAAAAAAGTCTCTGTCATCACATAATTTTTCAAAATGTCAATAATAACTTATCTTTCGTTTGGCGTATAAATCGTTATAATTTTTTCATTAATATAAATATAAATTCTTTGTTCTTGATGAGTTAGTTGAGTTATATACACAGGTGGACTTTTTCAAAAAAATAACTTGAACAAGTTCTACTTTATAGTATTTATTTTTCTTCTGCAATGTGTCGTTTGGTTCTTGAGCTACAACGTTGTATAAAAAAGTCAAGCTTAATATTTAACCATCCGATATAGTTAAAATTTTACTGCCATCACAGCTAAAAATTTTATTATATATTATTTGCTTCCAGATATTTTAAAATCTTATCAAAATTTATCTGCCACTTATTAGTACCTTCAGGTTTTGATACAAAACCCTCTACTTCGAGAATACTAAGTATATTTGTAGCTCTTGCTGATCCACCAAAATTTGCTTTAAGCAAGTCTTGAGATACCCTTCTTCTTTCACTTATAAGTTTCAAAGCAGAAATTAAGTCTTTATTTTCTTTATCAACGACAAAATTTCCTTTTCTTTCAATTTCAACAGATATGGCTTCGTAAAACCTTGGGAAGTTCTGATTGCTTATAAAAGAAATTATTTTCTCAGCTTCTTTTAATGAAACAAAAGCTCCTTGCAATCGCACAGGTCTTATTTCATTCGGATGTAAAAATAGCATATCACCTTTTCCCATAAGCGACTCTGCCCCTAACATATCCAAAACAACTCTTGAATCAACTTTAGAAGTCGTCTGAAATGAAAGTCTTGCTGGAAAATTGGCTTTAATAATGCCTGTTATAACATTTACAGAAGGTCTTTGAGTGGCAAATATCAAGTGTATTCCAACAGCTCTTGCCATTTGAGCTAAACGTTGTATAGAATCCTCTATTTCTTTCTGTACTACAAGCATTAAATCTGCAAGTTCATCTATTATAACAACAATATAAAATTCTTTTTTCTCACCCATTTCAGCCATTTTACTGTTATAATCTTCAATATTTCTGACCATTGCATTGGCAAACTTTTTATACCTTTCCTCCATCACCAAAACAAGCTTCTTTAAAGCCACAACAGCTTCCCTTGGATTAGTTATAATATCAGCACTTGTTGCCATAGTACACGGATTGTACAAATGAGGAATATCTCTATATATATGCATTTCAACACGTTTGGGATCAATCAACATAAATTTCACTTCATCTGGACGAGCTTTATATAAAATAGAAAGTATTATAGTATGAATTCCAACACTCTTGCCTGAACCTGTAGCTCCAGCAATTAACAAATGAGGCATTAAAACTAAATTAGTCACATAGCCTACTCCATCAGTTGTTTTACCCAAAACTAAGGTAAGAAGAGATTTTGACTTTTCAAATAAATCGCTTTCTAAAATCCCCCTTAAGCCAACAATTGCACTTACAGGATTAGGCACTTCTATACCAACAACCGCTTTTTCAGGTATCGGAACAATTCTTATTGAAGCTGTGCGCATTGCCAAAGAAATATTATCCATAATGTTAGAAACCGACTGTATTCTTATGCCAGGAGCCAAAACCAAATCATAACGAGTTACCACAGGCCCTGGTATAATGTCTTTAACTTCTGCATTTATATCAAAGTCGGCAAGAATTGTTCTTAAATATTCAGCTCTTTTAAAAAGTTCATTTTTATTTACTGTAAAATTTAAAGTGTCGTCTTTTTTTAATAAAGTCACAGGAGGAAGTGTATAATTAAATACCATATCATCAATTGATTTTTGTCTTTTACAAATCTCTTTTAACGAATCTTTTCGTTTCTTTTCCTCTTTATCAAATCTGTTTACAATATTAGGTTTTCCTGGCTCGCAAGTAAAAACATCATCTATAAAATTTTGTTGCATAAATAGTCCACCTGGTTTGTTTGAATCTTCTGCTTTGGTCTCTAATTTTTTCATATCATCTTTTAAATTGACAAAAAAACTGCAAAAAAATTTTATAACAGACAGTCTTAATATCTTTGCAAACAAAACAAAAATAAAAACAACAATAAGAGACAACCCAAGCCAAGCGTCAAAAAGCTCTTTTAAAAACTGATACAAATTACCACCAAACCAACCACCGGATATATTTATTTTAAACACAAAATGAACAGCCTCAAAGAACACAGATATGCAAATCATACACAAGAAAGACCAAACAAAATCAAATCTTCCCCTCAACTCAGAAGACCATCTTATGTGTAATATAAATTGCCACAAAAATATAAACGGAAAAATATACGCCGAATCTCCAAAAATACTAATTATTATAAGATAAAGTGCTCTGCCTATTATGCCTGATTTATAAGGAAAAACAAATACATAAGTGCTTAAAAAAGCCATCAAAGCAAAAAACAGGGCAACTGCTTCCCTGTTTACTTTTTTATTTCGAACTTTGTTCTTATTTTTTATTGCTCTATTTTTTCCCACAAAAATAAGCCTCTTAGAAAAAAACTTTGAAGTTCGCCAAACATATTTATTTCAAAAAACCTTGCAACTATAATTCATTTTTATTCTATAACAATTTTTTTACCTTCTCTTAAAAAAACAGAACAAACACAAGATAAAGAGAGTATTGTGTTAGATATATCAAAACGACTAATTTTTATCGAAAAAATTTACCCCATTCTCAGATAAAAACACCACATGCTTTTGAAATTAAAACATATCTTAAGCGACATTATATACTCATTTTTTACACTTTCTCAACATCAAACAAATCTTGTCCCGAGTTTACAAACTTCCCATTCTCAATTAATATCTTAAGTATTTTCACTTTAAAAGGAGCTTTTATTTCGTTCATAACTTTCATAGCTTCTATTATACAAACGGTCCTTCCAAGTTCAACAACATCACCTTCGACAACATATGCCTGAGCCAAAGGAGAAGAAGATTTATAAAAAATACCTGTTATAGGAGATTTTATAGTCTCTGTTAAGACTGAAGATTTTTTAAGTTTATCGGTGAAAATAATATTTTTAATATTTTCTTGTTTTTTTAAAACAACCGATTGTTTATTTTCATTTTTACCTTTGCGCCTTATACAAATGCTATAGTTTTTTGAGCTTACTTCAAGTTCTTGAACTTTTTCCTCTTTCATTATTTCATAAAGAGATTTTACTTTAAATTTAATACCATTAGACATGTCAGCCCTTTTATAAATCCGAAACTTGAACACATATAACCCACCGCACAAACTCCTCTCTAATTTATATACAAATTACAAAGTCGCTTTAATGCTTAAATTTATTCTGCCTTTATCATCAATCTCTGTAACTATAACTTTAACCTTATCGCCTTCTTTAACCACATCTTCAACCTTTTTTGTATGACCTGCAGCAAGTTGAGAAATATGTATCAAGCCTTCCTTGCCAGGCAGTATTTCAGCAAAAGCACCAAATGACATCAACTTTGTTATTCTTGCTTTATATATTTTACCTACTTCAGCCTCGGCAGTCATAGACTCTACATACTCTTTTGTAGCTCCAACTCCAACAGGGTCGATTCCAGAAATAAATACTTTACCACTTTCTTCAATTTCTATTTTTACATTATTTTCTTCTTGAATTTTTCTTATACTTTTTCCTCCAGGCCCTATAAGTTCTCCTATCTTATTTTGAGGGATCATCAAAGTTGCTATACGAGGAGCATAACCTGACAGATCATTTTTAGGGGCAGATACTGTTACATCCATTTTATCTAATATAAAAAATCTGCCTCTCTTAGCCTGATCAAGGGCTTTCGCCATAATCTCTGTAGTAAGTCCCGTGACTTTTATATCCATCTGAAGAGCAGTTATTCCTTTTCTTGTTCCAGCAACTTTAAAATCCATATCACCAAGATGATCTTCCATCCCCGTAATATCAGTCAAAATAACATAATTGTCACCTTCTTTCATAAGACCCATAGCAACACCTGCACAAGCAGCCTTAACTGGAACGCCAGCACTAAATAAAGCAAGAGATCCGCCACAAACTGAAGCCATTGATGAAGAGCCATTAGATTCCAATATATCAGAAACTATTCTTATTGTGTAACCAAAATCCTCTTCATTAGGTAAAATAGAGCTAAGGGATCTCTTAGCTAAATTGCCATGACCTATTTCTCTTCTACTTGTAGATCTCTCACTTTTAGTTTCTCCAGTTGAAAATCCAGAAAAATTATAATGAAGCATAAAACATTCTTTGTATTCTCCGGAAAGTTCATCCATAATCTGCATATCACCGGGAGTTCCAAGCGTAACCGTTACTAAAGCCTGCGTTTGGCCTCTCGTAAATAAGCTTGAACCATGTGCTCTTGGAAGAATATCTATCTCGCAAGTTATAGGTCTTATTTCTTCTAATCCACGACCATCTATACGAACTTTTTTATTTAAAACAAAACTTCTAACTTTTTTGTAAAAAATATCTTCTAATATGACGTCAATAGTTGAAGTTAATTCTTGAGGATACTTACCAACAAATTTTATAGTTATATCTTTTTTAAAAGAAGCCCACAAAAATTCTCTTTCGTTTTTATCTTTAATTGCTATACATTCTTTGACTTTGGCTATAGCTTCAGATTCAATGTCAGCTTTTAAAAACATATTACATTGAGGCCCAGGAACAATAGTTTTTACTTTTGTCGGAAAAGATTTTTGAGCCAAACATATTGTCTTTATTGTCTCGCTCGCAAGGTTCAAAGCTTCAAGTATATCTTCTTCTAAACATTCTTGCGCTCCTGCTTCAACCATAGTCAAAGCGTCTTCTGTTCCGCTAACAACAAGATCTAAAACACTAAACCTCTGATCAGAAATAGTGGGATTTAAAACAAATTTACCATCAATCTTTCCTATCCTTATAGATGCTATTGGCATATTAAATGGCAAATCTGATACATATAAAGCTACTGAAGCTCCAATTATTGAAGCTATATCAGATTCATTTTCTCCATCATGCGAAAGTACAATAGCTGAAATCTGAGTTTCATTTCTCCAATATTTAGGGAACATAGGTCTAATGCTTCTATCTATAAGTCTACTTACAAGTATTTCGCTTTCTCTTGGTTTAGCTTCCCTTTTAAAAAAACCGCCAGGTATTTTACCAGCAGCATAAGTTCTTTCTCTGTAATCTACAGTTAAAGGTATAAAATCCACGCCAGGTTTTGAGTCTTTTGAAGCTACTGCAGCAACTAAAACCATTGTATCTCCGACTCTTACAGTACAAGATCCATTTGACTGTTTTGCAACTTTTCCGGATTCAACAATAAATTTTTTACCTGCAACTTCCACTTCTTTTTTAAAATATTTCATTTTAACTCCATACCCTGTAACTTCCACACAAAAGATCCAAACGAACACTTATATTTCAAACACAACCCTTACTACATCCTTTGTGAATTTATGCCGAGTTTACTTTCTAAGATCTAATTTTTTTATCAAGCTAGAATAACTCTCCTTGCTGTGCTTCTTCAAATAGTTTAGCAATCTTCTCCTCTGGCCTATCATTTTAATAAAACCCACCTTTGAAGCAAAATCTTTAGGAAATCTCTGAAAATGATCTGAAAGATACTTTATTCTTGTTGTGAGAAGAGCGACCTGCACTTGAGAAGAACCTGTATCTGTTTCATGAGTCTTAAACTTTTCAACCACTTCTTTCACTTCTTTCTTAACAAATACCATTATTACCCCTTACATTTCATTGCTTTTTACGCATATTACTATAGATTTAATTATAACAAATTTTTATTTCCTGTCCAAATTGCTTTATAATATTTTTATAGTATATCCCCGTATGGTGGGAGTGCTCCCAACCAGATATAATTTAACCTCATGTGGCACTTAGATTGACAGTTGCCATTTCATAATGAAATGGCAACTAACGGGCAATAAACGACAGTAGCAGAAAAACTAGATTTACACGTAAACTACGGGAATGACCATTCAAAGTAATCACTCACATATAACAACAATAACATGACATTAAAACTGACAAAATCACAAAATTTTGAAAAAAAATAAAACTTTTTTTGTAAGAGTAAGATATCAAAGTAATAGGCTCACTCTTACTGCAAATAATTATTTATATCCAATTAATAAATCAAATAAAGTTAGAAATGATAAAATAATAATTGATTCCTAAATAGGCATAAACATCAAACATCCAAATAGAGTAACACATGAACGGTTTATAAAAACCTTATTAAGGGGCAATACTTAAAATACAAAATCTATATAATTTTAATTTTTAGCAGGGCTTATTCTTAACAAACTTAAAACAAATTTAGGAAAAAATTCATTCTGGATAAATGCAAATATTCACACCAAACGCCATCTTATAAACGCTATTGCGATATACTGATATGCTATTATTATAAATACAATAAACCTTCTATTTAAATTGCCTTTAACATAAAAATAAATATTTATTTTTATATGAAAGTTTAGCAATGGTTAGAATAGAATATTATTCAAATTAATCAGCTGAGTATAGCTTTTTTAATTTCAGATGTATAATTTGCTAACTTTGTAATTGTATTACC
>JAISEE010000013.1 GCA_031264325.1 Endomicrobium sp.
TTTGTATATAAAAAAAGAAATCCACTTTTTAAAAGGAACTTGTAAAGTTTCTTGTCATTAACATATTTATAAATTTTTACTCACAAATTTTATCAATTAATCTGTGCATATCTTCACAACTGATTTCCAAAATTTATACAACTCTTCATATGAATCATTTATCCAAAAAAACTTTGTTTAGAAATTTCTGTTTTAAATTTATAAATAACAATTCATCGGCCAAAAAAATAAATCCTTTGATCGTTATTTTATTCCATAATTTTATAGTATAAAATTATTTTTAACTTCCCTTAAAAGACACTCTATAAATACTTTTGCCTTTCAGATAAATCGTTATCTTGAAATTACCAGAAATTTTTTCTTTAACAAACTTCAAACTTATTGAGCTCAATAAAGGTGTCGAAAGTTAGTCTTAAAGCAACCATATTTCTCATAAACGTGTCACTCATCTTAATATAAGTTAAGACTTAGAAAATAAAAATCATCTTAATTAACCTATCACCGTCTTTAACATAAAACAAGCTCATCAAAACTAAATTTTTGCTACGCTTGTTTTCTATAAAATCAACAGTAAAAAAATTTTCAGCCTGAATAGTTTTAAATTTAAAAAATCCATTTTAATATTATTACAAATAAACTCTACTTATCAAATATCAAAAAATTATCGAAAGTTGAATTTATATCAAATTTTTGCAAATTAGGCTTATTTAAATCTTTACCTATTGTCTTTTATATTTTACACTTTAACCTCCTCCAGTCATTCATGCTCATATTTCTCTAGCCTGTTTGAATCTTAAGAATTTCTTTTTTAATTTTTCTCTTATCGTTTAAGTTCTTCTTAAAAATATTAATCTCTTTTATAAATTCATCCAAACACTTATCAATATTTTTAGCATTTGAAACAAAAATAGGTGCCCACATATCTGCACTTGAAACAGACACTCTTGTTATACTCTTAAAAGATCCTGCAATGAGATCATCGATATATGGATTTTTCTTTTTTATTTTTTTATAAGCTTTATTTAATGAAAAAGCTATAACGTGAGGCAAGTGACTTGTAAAAGCAACTAATTCATCATGATCTTTTGCAGACATTTTTACAATTTTAGCGCCAGTATCCTTCCAAACTTTTGACACAATTTTTTCGAATTTACCATATCTTCCCGGAGTTATGATAACTTTCGCATTTTTAAACATATCTGCCGATGCAGATCTGAGTCCATTTTTTGCTCTTCCAGCCATCGGATGAGACCCAACAAAAGAAACCCTACTATTAATATCATTTATTTCACGTTCTATTGAATATTTTACACTGCCAGAGTCTGTAATTACAGTATTTTTTTTTACAATTTTAACAAGTTTTTTATATATAGAAACGATTGTATCAACAGGCGTACATATAATTACAATATCTGAATTTCTTGCTGACGTTAAAGATAAAGATGAATCATCCACAGCACCAATCTTAAGCGCAGCTTTTAAAGTTTCTTTTTTTCTTGCTATACCTGTTACATAATAACGATCTTTTAAAGTTTTGTTTTTTAAAGCAAGTCCTAAAGAACCTCCTATTTGCCCTAACCCAACTATACTCACACTTAGTAGCATTTTTTTAATCCAAAAGCTCCCTATTTACAGCCTTTGCCACCAAATCAAGCTCCTTCATCAAAGCTTTAAACTGATCGGGCAATAAACTTTGAGGTCCGTCAGAAAGAGCAAATTCTGGTTGAGGGTGAACTTCTATTATCAAACCATCTGCACCAACAGCAATACACGCTTTTGCCATTGTGCCAACGTGTTCTCTTATGCCAATGCCATGCGACGGATCTAAAACTACCGGCAAATGTGACAACTTTTTTATAACAGGAACTGCATTTAAATCCATTGTAAATCTTGCAGCAGTTTCAAATGTCCTTATCCCCCTTTCACAAAGAATAACATTATAATTGCCCTGCGAAAGAACATATTCAGCAGAAAGTAAAAGCTCTTTTATTGTTGTAGCCATACCTCTCTTTAAAAGAACAGGTTTTGTTTGCTTTCCTGCTGCTTTTAGCAAATCATAATTTTGTATATTTCTTGCACCTATTTGCACTATATCGCAATATTTCGCAACAATCACAACCTGTTCAACAGTCATAGCTTCGCTAATAGTTGGCATATGCAACTTTGAACCGGACTCATTTAAATATTTCAATCCTTTCTCGCCAAGTCCTTGAAAAGCGTACGGAGAACTTCTTGGTTTATACGCCCCGCCTCTGATTATTGTCGCTCCAGTATCTTTAACTATTTTTGCGGTAGTAAACATCTGATCTTTAGTTTCAATTGCACAAGGTCCGGCTATAACATGTATTTTTTTTCCACCAATTTCAACATTTCTACTTACTTTAACTATAGTATTTTCCTTCTTAAACTCTCTTGAGGCAAGTTTATAAGGTTTTTGTATCTCACTTACATGTTCAACAACTTCCATTGATTCAAAAATATCCTTATACTTTTCAGCATCATCTCCTATCATTCCTATAATTGTAACGTCTTTGCCTTTTGATATATGAGGATTATACCCTAACTCTTTAATCTTTTCCTCAACAACAGCAATATCTTTCGTTTTTGTACCTTGTTTCATCGTTATTATCATAGAATTTCCTTTTAACACTTCAAAATTTTTTTAATTTCTTTTATAAACAACTTATTTTCTTTGTGAAGACCCACTGTAACCCTTACCCACTCTGGAAGCTCATATTCATCCATGGCTCTTACTATTACCCCTTCTTTTAAAAGTTTGGCAAAAACATTTTTTCCTGTAAGAGAAAAAGGTTTGAAAAGAATAAAGTTTGTTGCTGATTTTACATATTTTACGCCAATTTTTTCAAACTCTTTGTATAAGTACTGCTTTTCTTTAACTACAAGCTTTTGAGTTCGTGCCACATGATCTTTATCCGTTATTGCTGCAGAAGCAGCAACTTGTGCTAAAAAATTGACATTAAAAGGAGGCCTTGTTCTTTCAATATAATCTACTATCTTCTCGCTAGCAAAACCATACGCTACTCTTAAACCTGCAAGTCCGTAAATTTTTGAAAATGTCCTAAAAACTATTAAATTTAGATTATCTTTTAAATAATCAAGCCCATCGGGATAATTCTTTTCTAAAGACGCATACTCAAAATAGGCCTCATCAAGAATTACTATAGGCTTAACACCAAACTTGTTTAAAGGCAAATCTTTCAAAAATGCAGAAAATTCTTTTTTTGTATTATATGTTCCTGTAGGATTATTGGGATTTGTTACAAAAACAGCTTTTGTGTTTTTACTGCATCCTTTTGCTAAAGCTTGCAAATCATATTTAAAATTTTCACTCATCGGAATTACTACAGACTTAGATCCCATAAGCTGTACAGCCATTGCATATCTTATAAATGAATATTTTGAAATTACAATGTCATCTTCAGGGCTAAAAAACAATTTTGCTATAAGTTCTATTATCTCATCCCCCCCTGCTGCAGTAAAAATATTCCTGGAGGATAATCGATATCGCTCAGATAGAGATCTTTTTAAACCAAAAGAGCTTGAATCCGGATAAAAAAACACCTTATCGAAACTATCTCTCAACACTTTAAGAGCCTTTTTTGAAGCTCCTAAAGAATTTTCATTTGACGCAAGTTTTATAACTTTCTTAAGGTTATATTCTCTTTTTATCTCATCTATAGATTTGCCTGCAACATAAGGTTTAAACCCATCACAAGTTTTTCTAATAATGCTTTGTATATTCATAGTTATGCCCTCGGATAGCTACCTAAACTTTTTACAAAAACACTCTTGCTTTCCAAACTTTTTATCGCCTTGACTATATTTTGATCTTTAACATGTCCTTTAAAATCAACAAAAAACATATATTCCCAAGCTTTTTTCTTAGTTGGACGAGATTCGATTTTTGTCAAGTTTACATTATTTTTTTCAAAAATTTCAAGTGCGTCACACAAAGCTCCGACTTTATCTTTAACTATAAAAACTAAACTCGTTTTATCTTTGCCACTAGGTTCTGTTAAAACCTTACCTATAACAAAAAATCTTGTAAAGTTTTTTCTAGCGTCCTGTATTCCTTTTTGTAAAATACAAAGTTCATAAATTTTTGCTGCCACTTCAGAAGCTATAGCTGCTGAAAAATTCTCTTTGGAAGCTTTCTCAGCAGCTCCTGCAGTTGAAGAGGTAGATATCAACTCTACATCAGAATAATTTTTTATTATCCAATTTCTACACTGAGCCAAGGCATGCGCATGAGAATAAATTTTTAAAATTTTTGCTTTAGGATCTTTAACAAGAAAACACTGTTCTATTTTTAAACTTATCTCGGCACATATTTTGAGATCAGTTTCAACAAGCATGTCCAAGGTTATGTTTACGGATCCTTCGTTAGAGTTTTCTACCGGAACTACGCCAAAATTCACCCTACCACTTTCAACTTCTGATAAAACTTCAAGAGAAGTGCCTGCTGGAATAAAATATCCCAAAGAACCAAAATTATTAATTGCAGCCTGATGAGAAAATGTCGCCCAGGGCCCTAAAAATGATATTTTTATCGGAGCTTCGAGGCCTCTACAGGCACTTATTATTTCTGTGTATATATTTTTAAGAGCTTCTTCTCCCAAAATATTTTTAGAAGAAGTGATATTTTTTAAAACTTCCTTTTCGCGTGAAGGAATATAAACTACACTCCCTGCCATAGAACCTGTGCTATTTTTTGCTTTAGCGACCTCTAAAGCAAGCTTTCCTCTTTTATCTAAAAGTTTTGTTATTTCTTTATCAACTTTGTCTATAGACTTTCTAATTTCTCTCAGCTCTAAAAGCATGCTAATTCCTCCAATAAAACGTATACAAAATGTATGTATTATGCCATAATGTATAATATTAATAATATTTACTATTATTAATATTATACCAAACTAATAAATATAAAAAATAATTTGAAAATTAAAAAATATAAACACACAAAAAAACTTACTTAAATCCTTATGCAGAAATCTATTAAACATCGCCAAAACCATTGTGTACATATCACCACAACGAATACTTTTCCTATATTGACCTGAAAACCATTTAAAAACCATTAAATATAATTCACTATAAAGGATAAGATAAAAATTATGATTATATTACAGAAAGAAGCCTATCAGTACAACAATCACGCCTATAAGAAAAAAATAATTGCTCATTATGACAAGTGCATTGATTAACATCAAAAATTTTGTTAACACCACAACTTTCTAACTTAGCACGAACTATCGCAGATAAGTTCAATTTCCCATTTGCAAGTTTAACATTAAACTTGTCTTCCATTTCAATTCCGGTTTTGTAGCAACAAGAGCGAATGTGAGGACCTATATAAACTTTTAAACTTTTAGAGCTTATACAAAAACCATTTATTAATATCCCTATTACGCTCTCAACTATTCCCAAATAAAGCCCTTTCCAACCAACATGCACCACAGCTTTAACTTCGTCATTGTTACAAGAAACAAGAATAGGGATACAATCAGCAGTAAAAATACCCAACAGTAAATTTTTATCATCTGTTATTAAACCATCACAATTATCAATAAAAGTGTTCTTATCGCAACGTTTAACAATTTTTATAGCACTCCCATGAACCTGATTGGCAAGAACCAAATTCTCAGGATTTAAACCAATTGATCGAAAAAGAGAATCTCTTTCAACCTTATTCTTCATATCTCCAGCCGATTTAGTGGTTGTAAAGTGTTTGTAAGGAAAATTTACAGAAAATATAAAATTCATTTTATGGTTCAATATTTTTTTTCTATATCGTAGTTAAATCTTTTCTGATAACTTATTAATAACTTATATTTATATAATATCATTTCAAAAATTTTGGATGCCAGTATGTGTATGCAGGCTTTAAAGGCTCAATATTTTCATAATTAGAAGAAATATGTCGTGAAAAGAAGTCAGACTTCATCTCTTTTTTCTCTTTTAAATTTTCTTCAGAATCTCTAAGTTGAAACCCTGTAGCAATAATTGTAATTCTAATTTTATCATCAAATCTGTTATCTATAGTGTGTCCAAAAAAAACATGACCATTAATGCCATAACTTTTTATGTCATTAAATATCTCTTGAAGTTTTATTGCAGTAATATTTAAATTTGTAGTTATATTCACCAACAACTTGGTTGCTTTTGAAATATTGCAAGTGTCTAAAAGAGGACTTGTTGCAGCTTTTTTAACAGCTTCTTTAGAATCACATCCAGAACTTTCACCAATACCAATTAAGGCAGTTCCTGAATTTAACAATATACTTTTTACATCTGCAAAATCTCTATTAATCTCGCCAGTAACAGTTATAACATCCGTTATAGCTTGAATGCTCTGCCTTAAAACATCATCTATAATATGATAAAAAGCGTCAAGAGCAACCCTATCATTTATAACATTAAAAACTCTTTCGTTTGGAATCACTATTAAAGCATCTGTATATTCTTTAAGATTCTTTATTCCATCTTCAGCTTGTTGCATTCTTATTTTGCCCTCATGTTCAAAAGGCTTTGTAACAACACCAACAGTTAGTATGCCTGCTTCTTTTGCAAGTTTTGCAATTATTGGTGCTGCTCCTGTTCCTGTTCCACCTCCCATACCTGCAGTTACAAAAACCATATCTGCTCCAATAAGCCTTCCTTTTATTTCTTCAATACTTTCCTCCACAGCTTGCCTGCCAACTTCAGGATTTCCACCTACGCCAAGACCTTTTGTTATTTTTTCGCCTATCTGTAAAATATCAGGTGCAGACGATTTGAGCAATGCTTGCACATCGGTATTTATAGCAACAAATTCCACATTGCCTACATTGGCAGCAATCATTCTATTAACAGCATTACAACCACCACCACCAATGCCCATTATCTTTATTACAGCAGACTGTCCAGTATTCATATCCTTTGAAGGCAGTACTAATTTTATGCTCATTTAAAAAACTTCCTCAAACCATTTTGATATTTTAGCCACTACTCCAATCTTTAAAGATTTTTTTTCAGAATAAAAACTTGAATTTGAAATGTTTGAAGCTACAGCTCCTATTGCTGTAGTATAAGATGGATTTAATAATATTTCATCACAACCTATAACCTTGTCTAAACTTGGACTTCCTGTTCTGGTTGAACAATTAAATGCTTTTTCAAAAGCCTCAACAAGACCCGGAAGACTGCTACCTCCTCCCGTAAGAATTATTCCCCCAGAAAGAAATTCATCTCCATAATTGCTTCTTTCCGTTAATTCTTTTATTTCATATAAAATTCTATCTACTCGTGGTGTTATTATAGTGTTTACAAGCTCATGCCTGTTACACTTTTTTATATTCCTACCGTCTGCGGATTTATATTCAAATTCTTCGTTAATAAAATCAGTATAAATAAACGCTGCTCCATATTTTTCTTTAATTTTTTTTGAAACAGAGTAAGTAGCTCTCAATCTATGGCCTATATCTCTTGTGATATAGTCAGATCCGTCAAGAATTTCATCTGTATGTCTTATTATTCCATCAACATAATGAACAAGTCCCGTGGTAAGACCACCAAAATCAATAACAAGACAACTTAGCTCCCTTTCTTCTTTGGTAATTAAAATATCGCTAGCAACCAAATATCCATAAACTCTATCATTGCAATTTATACCTATAGACGTCATAGCTTTGTTTATATTTCCTATATTACTGCTTGAGGCTATAAAAGCATGTACATCAACTTCTATATAAGTTCCTTCCATTCCAATAGGATTTCGTATTCCTCTTTGCTGATTTAATATGTACTCGCGCGGAACTATCTGCAATATTTCTTGATCTGGATTCATTTTTATCTGTTTTCTTGCACTTTCCAAAGCACTCTCCACGGTTTCTTCCGTAACTTCTCTAGTGGAATAATTGATATTTGCTACACCTTTAGAATTTCTGGAATGAATAAAATTACCCCTAAAAGCAACAATAACTTTTCCTATCTGGCCACTAACAGCTTTCTCAATCTCTTCAAAAGCTTTACCTATTGCAAGAGCTGTTTCTTGTATATTAACAACAGCCCCTACTTTAATTCCATCACATGGTACTGAAATTGCATTAAGAATTTTAGAAATCCTTGTTTCTTTGTCGAAAACGCCAACAACACAACAAATTTGATTACTGCCAATATCAAGACCAGCTACAAGATTTTTTTTAGACATTTTTAATCCTCTATCAAAACAATTATTGCTTATGCGTTTGTGTTAAAGTTGAATTTATTTCGTTAATATTCCAACAACAGGTTTTACAACAATTCTGCCGAAAGAATAAAGATTCATATTTATATACTCTATTTGTTTATACCTAGAAATTGCATCCTCATAAACTTTTCGAAATTTTTTAAATTTATTTGGCAAATGTTCCGACATTTCTCCACCCCAAATTATTGTCGTGTTGTCTGTAACAACAAAAACAATATCATCTGTACTATTTATTCTCATTTCTAAAATATTATTTAAAAATCCATCGCAACTAAGTTTAAATCTCTTTATAAAATCTAAAAGCCGTTTCCTTTCTTCGTCGTTTTTATAGATAATCTTAGGAACTTTCATCTCACCCATGAAGCCGCGAAGAGGAAATGTCATATCATCAAAATCTATTCCATAAATTTCACCATTTTGCGTTACAAAAGCCTCAGGCGTCCTCTCGTAAAGTTTAATTTTAATCTTTTGCCAACGCCTGTTGATGATAATATTTTTCAGCTCTGGTTTTAATTTTTTTATCTCAGACTCCGTTTCAAATAACTTCACTTTTAAGAGATTATCTCCTACTTTAAAAGGAAGAATCTCTTTTATTTCAGCCTTTGTAATATTTTTAGCCCCGATTATATCTATATCCTTTATAATAATTTTATCTGACTTATAAATTATGCTAAGTATTTCATTTATACCAAAATATAAACTGCAGACAATTACTCCAAAAGACATCAAATAAAAAAAAAATTTAAAAATTTTCCTTACTTTTTTATCTCTGAAATAACAGCTGTTTGCACGCACTGCTTTATAAACATAGCGACTCTTTTTTCTTTCTGTCATATAAAGCACTCTCCACGATTTTTAGAACCAAGCTATTAAAGTCATAACCTATAGCTTTACTTGCATCTGGCAAGAGAGACGTAGCAGTCATTCCCGGAATAGTATTATTTTCAAGAACCCAAATTTTATTGCTCTTATCAACCATCATATCAACACGACATAACGTTTTACACTTAAAAATTTTAAAAATTTTTTCTGCATAGTTTTGAGCATTTAAATAAGTACTGCTACTTATCCTTGCTGGAATAACATGCCTAGAACCGTCTTTTTGATATTTAGATTTAAAGTCATAGAACTCTCCTTTAGGAACTATCTCTATAACAGGCAATGCTCTCCCATTTAAAACACCAACTGTGATTTCTTTTCCGGAAATAAAATTTTCCACCATTATTTCACTGTCATGCTTAAAAGCCTCTTTAGCAGCAACAGTAAACTGAGAAATTTTTTTTACTATCGTTAAGCCTAGGGCAGATCCTTGAGAAACGGGCTTTACAACAACTGGATATTTTTTTATTTCTGCAAAAGGTTCAAACTTCTTTATAATCATCCAGTCAGGGGTAGGGATTCCATTGCATCTAAAAAACTTCTTTGAAGTATCTTTATCCATTGAAAGCGCACTTGCAAAAATACCGCTACATGTATAAGGGATATCCATAATCTCAAGCATTCCCTGAATAGCTCCATCTTCACCCATTTGTCCATGCAAAATTACATAAGCTACGTCAATATTTGCTTTTTTTATCTTTTCTGCAACATCTCTGGTTGCGTCTATACCGACTGTTTTTAACTTCAATCTTTTTAAGGCACTTAAAACAGCTTTACCAGACTTAATAGAAATTTCTCTTTCGCTGGATAATCCTCCGTACAAAACGCCTATTTTTTTATTTTTTAATATTTTTAAAATATCGCTACTGTTCATTTTATTATCTTTATTTCCGTTTCAAGTTTTATACTGAACCGTTTATATATTTTTTCTTCTATCAAACTGATTAAAGCCAAAACATCCTTCGCTGACGCTTCTTCCGTGTTTACTATAAAATTTCCATGAACTTTTGAGATTTGAGCTCCGCCAACACGAATACCTTTAAGTCCAGTTTCTTCAATAAGCTTTCCAGCACTAAACCCTTTAGGGTTTTTAAAAATACTTCCAGCGTTTGGAAAACTTAAAGGTTGAGTTTTTATACGTCTCTGCACATTCTCAAATACCGTTGCTACACTATCATTTTCTGCAGTCTTTTTCAAGGAAAAGCATACATCTGAAATAATACTATTTTCAAGACTGCTTTCCCTATAAGAAAAATAAATTTGTTTTTTTGCAAGCCACTTTTTTTTAAAACCTATATAAACGCCTACTTTTTTTATCACAGAGCTTATCCATACATCTCCTGATCCAGCATTGCCATAAACAGCACCCCCTACGGATCCTGGGATACCAGAAAAAATTTCTAATCCTATTAAATTATTTTTAATGGCCATATTTAAAACATTTGAAAGCAATGCTCCTCCACCACAAAAAATTTCTTCTCTGTTGATAACAATCTCTTTTAATTTACCAGTCAAAGAAATGACAACTCCCCTATAACCGTCATCAGAAAATAGAACATTTGTCCCACCACCTAAAACATAAAAACTATCACTGTTTATGGTTTTTAAAAACAAAGATAACGCTTCTTCATTGGAAATTTCAATAAAATAATCCGCAGGACCGCCTATTCTAAAAGAGCAATGCTTTGAAAGAAGTTCTTCTCTAAAAATGTTACAGCCCAAAGATGTTAACTTGAATAAAATATTCTTGTCCATTTTCTAAAATTCTTAGATAATTTTTAGCAACTCATCTCCTTTTTTCCACACATCTCCTGCTCCTAAAGTTAAAACTATATCTCCTTCAGATAATATTGACAAAAATGCTTTCAAATCTAAAAAACGCTCAGCGTTATTTTTGTTTTTCTTCAAACTTTCAAGTATTAAATTAGAACTTACGCCTTTTATAGGTTTTTCACCTGCAGAATAAATATCTAATACTTTCACAATGTCGGCATCTGAAAAACTTTTACCGAATTCTTTAAATAAATTTTGAGTTCTAGTATATCTGTAAGGCTGAAACAAAACGACAAGCCTATGTCCTGGATAAAAATCTTTCACAGCTTTTATAGTGGCCATAATCTCTGTCGGATGATGTCCATAATCATCTATAACCATAATTCCATTTTTTTCGCCCTTTACCTCTAACCGTCTGCCAACTCCATCAAACTTACTAATCGCTTTAGCTATCAAACTAAAAGGTATATTAAGCCACAATCCTACACCTATAGCCGCAAGTGAGTTTAAAATATTATGCCTTCCTGGTGTTTTAATACAAACATTTCCAATCTTTTTATTTTTATATGCTACATCAAAACTTACACATTTTTTTTGTACTTTAATATTGGACGCTTTTATGTCAGGTTTTCCAATAAATCCATAAGTAACATACTTTCTCATAATTTTTGGTATTATTTTTCTTATAATCTCATTGTCCGAACAGATCACAGCAACCCCATAAAAAGGCACTGAGTTTATGTGTTTTATAAATGCATTTTTAAGATTTTCCATGCTGGCATAATAGTCCAAATGATCATTATCTATATTTGTTATAACAGTAATGGCAGGCGAAAGTTTTAAAAATGATCCATCAGATTCATCGGCTTCTGCAACTATAAAATCCCCTTTGCCAAGCCTTGCACTGGTCATAAGATTTTTGAGTCTTCCACCTATGATTATGGTTGGATCAAGACCTCCCTCATCCAAAATAAGGGACGTAAGAGAAGTTGTAGTAGTTTTTCCATGTGTTCCCGCTATAGTTACAGCATATTTTAACCTAGCAATCTCAGCAAGCATTTCTATACGCGAAATAACGGGGATATGTTTCTTTAATGCCGCAAGAACCTCAGGATTATTTTTACTTATAGCAGTTGATGTTACCACAACATTCGAATTTTTTATATTAGATGCTTTATGTCCTATAAAAATTATCGCACCGATTGATTTTAAATGTTTGATAATGTCTGTTTTTTTTAAATCTGAACCTGAAACTTTATGACCCAAATTTATCAAAACTTCAGCGATGCCAGACATTCCTGAACCACCTATACCAACGAAATGTATATTTTGGTTTTCATGAAACATATTTTCCTCAAAAAAGTCTATTTTTTAATATTTTTAAAATATTTGATCACTTATAACCATTGTTATCCGTCTCTTATATCAAACTCTATACCCTACAAACATCTCCTTAGATTCAATAACTTTAACCAAATCTTCCAAACACGTTATTGCCACGCTTTCATAAATCATATTATAACTTTACAAATACGCTTTTAGAGACTTAAACTCCACAGCATTTTCAGACATATAATGATAGTGATATATACAAAATCAAAAAACATATCAAAGATGACAAAAATATGTAAATTTTTCAGATCTATATGTAAAAAACTTACATCTTTCTCTACCATAAACGCGTGATACGGTATCACTCCCAAACAAGCCTACGCGTAGCAAAAAAAATAAACATTTTATTTTCCATAATTTTTCTATAAATATTATATACAATATATACATTTAATATTTTAGCATTTTATAAAATTTGATTGTTTAAAAATTTATGAATTCAGTTAGTTCAGTTTTAATTATTTTGGCTACTATAATTCACAAAGTTTTAACAAACTAAAATTTTATATTATATAATTATAATTAATAAATTCAAAAATTAATAATATATAGAAATAAAAAAGGAAAGAAAAAATTATGAAACTACTATTGTTAATGTATTAGTGGCTTTGGTATCAATGTAGCTATATGGCCACTTTCAAAAGCCAATGAGTGATAGAGAAAATATTCATCATGAATACGTAAAAGAAAAGTTAAAATATTGAGAGGCGCAATCGTAAAAAGAATTATTAGAGATCTTTTGATATTATAATAACCACCAAAATGAACCAATAAGGTGAGTGCTATATACTATTTATTCTGCTATACCGACAAACATGTAGAAAAAATGACAGTAGGCTTACTATCAAATTATAAAACACTTTTAACGACACACCAACTTTATATACTCCAAGGTTATACACTAATGCACAGAATTAGGACAAGAAAATAAAAATATATAAGCGAAGTCAACAAGAGACGTGGACTCACTCATCGACACATGTCTTGTGTATGATGGCCATTATATTAATTTCAAATAGATAAGCACAAGTTTAGAACAAATTTGGATTAAATGATAGACGATAACAATAACAGTATGAAAAGCTAAACAGTAAAAAAAAGAGAGATAACAAAAAAAAGCAAACAAAGTAATGTGTGAATATTCAAAACGACTTTATGCAAGGTCAAAACATAAAAATATTTGACAGATAAGGAGAATGAATGTTACAGTTACAGTAAGCAAAATGTTCAAAATAGAGTAAAGTCGCTAGCAATAACGACTGAATTTGGATATGGGGTCATAGTAATAAAAATAGATAGGAAGCACGAAATAAGGTTCTAAGAGAGACAAATTGTTAAATTTTCATCTAAATATTTTAAATAATAATACAAGAAAAAGCTTTCCTCTCACTACTCCCCTTCCATTCAATCACTATTGTCTTTGAGGGTAAAAATGTCCAATGACAATAAGGCTTCTAACTGCACTCAAAATCAAAAATCCAAGAAAAAGTAGAAAAATTCTAAAATTTATTTTGAAGCCAGTTTCATATAAAAAATTTTACCAATTAATTTTGCTTATACGTTCCAGAGCTTCTTTAATTCTTAAGACATCTACAGTTAAAGCAAACCTCACATAACCCTCACCACTTTTTCCCATGCCATTGCCAGGAGT
>JAISEE010000021.1 GCA_031264325.1 Endomicrobium sp.
TAAAAATTTTTATAACTGACTTTATAAAATCTTTTATTATAAAAGGAATGATATACGGTATAGTATTTTTTATAACTGTATGGATATTTTTAAGTATTAAGCATTATACATGGTTGTATGCTTTTACAACAATAACAGCTTTTGAACTTTTTGTAACTTTTATATATCCAACAGTCATAATGCCTTTGTTTAACAAATATACGCCATTAGAGGATGGTGAACTTAAAAAGTCTGTTGAAGAGTACACTAAAAAAGAAAATTTTAAAATGAAAGGGTTGTTTAAAATGGACAACTCTAAACGCTCCACTAAATCAAATGCTTTTTTTATGGGTTTTGGCAAGTCAAAAAGAATAGTTTTGTTTGATACGCTTATACAAAAACATACAGTACAAGAATTAACGAGTGTTTTAGCTCACGAAGTGGGTCATTTCAAACTTGGACATATAATAAAGCAGATGATTTTTTCTTTTGTTTCCATGGGAATCATGTTATTTATTCTATCTATTTTTATAAAAAAACCTTGGCTCTACGAAGCTTTCTTTTTGAATACACAGCCCATATATGCAGGCATAATATTTTTTACTTTCTTATATACGCCTATGTCGCTTATATTGTCAACTATATCAAACTACTTATCAAGAAAATATGAATATGAAGCTGACGCTTATGCTGTAACAACTTACAAACACCCCCACGATATGATAAATGCATTAAAAAAACTTTCAGTGGACAACCTTTCTAATATTACCCCTCATAAATTGAAAATATTTTTAGAATATTCACACCCATCTATTCTTGATAGAATAGATGGGATAAAACATCTCGGAGAAATAAATGGAGAAACTTCTAAAAAACTTGCTGATGTCTGATGGCATCTCAGGCTATGAAGAAAATGTTGCAAAAATAATAGCTAATGCTTTATCAAAAGTGTGCAACTCTATTGAAATGGACAACTTTGGAAACATTATAGGTAAATTGGGAAAAGGCAAAAAAAAAATCCAGATAGCCGCCCACATGGACGAAGTCGGAATGATTGTAAAACATGTAAATGAAAAAGGGTATATATATTTTATCAAAATAGGTGGAATAAATGACTCCATTTTGCCTGGCAAATTTGTAGAAGTTATAAATAAAAAAGGTGAGCATAAAAAAGGCGTAATAGGGACAAAACCTCCGCATTTAATGACACCAGAAGAAGCAAAACAGTCTACTGTTAAATACAAAGATATGTTCATAGATATTGGATTTTCATCAAAAGAAGAAGTGCTAAAAGTTTTAGATATAGGCGATCAAATAATATTTGAACCTAATGCCGGAGTTTTACACGGAGACTTTTTTTATGGCAAAGCCGCAGACAACAGAGTAAGTTGTTACGCTATGGTTAAAGTTATGGATGTTCTTTCCAAAATAAAAGACTTAAACGCAGAAGTTTATGCATGCGCTACAGCTCAAGAAGAAGTAGGTCTTAAAGGTGGAAAAACTTCTTCATTTAAATTAAACCCTGACTTTGCTCTTATAATAGACACTACAGTGGCTGGCGATATGCCAGGAATAGAAGAAAAAATTTCAACATTAAAACTTGGCAAAGGCGTAGCTATAACAATAATAGAAGCTTCAGGAAGAGGGACAATAGTCCATCCTAAAGTGCGTAAAATTATGTTGGAAGTCGCAACAAAAAACAATATTGCTCATCAAATAGATATTATTGATGGTGGAATGACAGACGGGGCTGTAATTTACACAAACAGAGAAGGGATTCTTACTGGAATATTAAGTATTCCAGTAAGATATATCCACGCTCCTTCATCTGTGTTCAATATAAAAGATATAGAATCTGCTGTTGAACTGGCAGTTGCAACAATAAGAAAAGCAATTAAAGATCTTTGAGTTTAAACTTTTGCACTCTTTCATTGGTTCAAAAATAATTTTTTTATTAATAGAAAACCAAATGTGATACAATTTGATGAGCATAAAACAACAAAAATACGATACTTTTTTGAAATATTTACCTCATTCGTGATCTTAAACCAGTTGTCTGCTGTAAATAAGGGGATGCGTTTAGTTTTCAAAATAGTAAAATTTGGTTTTAGATATGAATTTTCATGTCCATATAAAATGTTTACCTTTCGCTTTGTTTCTTCTTACTTTAAAAGCATTATTGCACTTATCAAATATATATCTTCCGCACTTGAACCTCTGCTTAAATCACTTACTGGAAGAGAGAGTCCTTGAATGATTGGCCCTAGTGCTTGAAATCCACCAAATCTTTCTGCAATTTTATAACCAATATTTCCAGCATTTAAATCAGGAAATACTAATATATTTGCTTTTCCTGCAACAATCGAATTCGGAGCTTTTTTTTCTCCAATAGCTGGCACTACAGAGGCATCAAACTGAAGCTCTCCATCAACATTAACATCACTTTGTCCTTTAAAGTATTCTTTTGTAAGCTTTGTTGCTTCTATAACTTTTTCTAACATTTTACTGTTAGCGCTTCCTTTAGTTGAAAAAGAAAGCATAGCTACATTAATCGTTTTGCATGGAAAAAGCTTTTTGAAGTTTGTTACAGTTGAAACAGCTATGTCTTTTAACCCCAAAGCTTGGGGATCAGGATTTACACCACAGTCAGTAAACATAACACACTCTTTTACGATAGAATGATTTTTTGGAGGTATCATAAGAAAATATGAAGAAATAATCTTTATGCCTTCTGCCGTACCTATAACATGAATACTTGCTCTTAAAACATCTGCCGTATCATAAACTGCTCCACCTACGCAGGCATTACACTTGCCACTTTTTAAATACATCATTGAAAAATATAAGGGCTTCTTTAGTAAAGCTAACGCATCTTGTTTCGCCATACCTTTATTAGTTCTTGCATCAACAAATTCTTTAATTCTGTTATTATCTAAAAAGGTTTGATCCATGTTTATAATTTCTATTCCACTTAAATCTATACTTGCATTTGCGGCAATCTTTTTAATTTTTCCAATATTTTCAGCAGGTAATACCACAAAAGCAATTTCGTTTTTTGTAAGCATTTCAGCAGCTTTTAAAACTCTAACATCAAAACTTTCAGGAAAAATTACTTTACCCTTAACTCTCTTGGCTAATTCTAAAATGTGATCTTTGACGTCCATCTACATCTCCCTATTACAACAGTTTTCTAAAACTTATTTAGTAGACTTGGATCTTTCCCTTATTTCGTTCCTTTTAATTTTACCACTTATTGTTTTTGGCAAATCATCAACAAATTCTATAATTCTTGGATATTTATAAGGTGCTGTGACCTTTTTAACATGATTTTGAAGTTCTATAATAAGCTCCTTACTTGCATTATACCCTTTGGCAAGAACAACTGTAGCTTTTACAACTGCTCCTCTTAATTCGTCTGGAACTCCGGTTACAGCACACTCTAACACACAAGGATGCTCCATTAAAGCATTTTCAACTTCAAAAGGTCCTACTCTATAACCCGAACTTTTTATAACATCGTCGAAGCGACCTATAAACCAAATATATCCATCTTTGTCTCTATAAACCATATCGCCAGTATCGTATATGTCATTTTTCCAAATATTTTTAGCCATTGCTTTGTCTTTATTATAATAACCTAAAAATAAACCCGTTGGTCTCCCTTTGCCAGTTCTTATTATAAGACGACCATCTTCTCCTGGTTTACAGGATCTATTTTTGCTATCAACAATATCCACATCCCATCCAGGAGAAGGTTTCCCTATCGAACCCGGTTTTACTTTTATCCAAGGAAACATTGCAGCTAAAGCTATGGTTTCTGTCTGACCAAAGCCTTCTCTTATTTCAAGACCTGTATATTTTTTAAACTGATAAAAAACTTCAGGATTTAAAGGTTCCCCTGCAGTTTCTGCGTATTTTAATTTAGACAAATTATATTTTGAAAAATCTTCTCTTATTATATGTCTGTAAACTGTTGGAGGAGCACAAAAAGAAGTAAGTTTATACTTGGCTATTTTTTGAAGCAAATCTTTGGCATTAAATCTTTCATAATCATAAACAAAAACACACGCTCCACAAAGCCATTGACCGTATATTTTTCCCCAAGACGCTTTTGCCCATCCAGTGTCTGCTACTGTAAGATGCAAACTGTTATCATCTAAATTTTGCCAAAATCTTGCAGTTATAATATGGCCTAAAGGATATGAGTAGTCATGATATGCCATTTTAGGCATGCCTGTAGTTCCCGATGTAAAATACAACAAAAATTTATCTGAAACAACAGTCGCTTCTTCTCCTATAGGCCTATTAAAAACATCAGAAAAATTCTTTAACTCTTTTGAATAGTCAGTCCATCCATCAACATGTCCACCCACGGAAATTAAATGTTTTAATACAGACAAATCTTTTTTTGCCTCATCTATAGTATCTATAATTCTTTTGTTCGCTGTAGCAACTATAGCTTTTATATCTACAGCTTCAACCCTATACCTTATATCTTTTGCAGTTAAAAGATGCGTTGCTGGAATCATCAAAATTCCTAACTTATGAAAAGCAATTGCAAAGTACCAGTATTCGTAACGCCTTTTTGTCATTACCATTACCACATCACCTTTCTTTAACCCCAACGATTTAAGGAAATTTACAGTTTTGTTACTTTCAGTTTTCATATTACTGAAAGTAAACGTTTCTTCATCTCCTTCAGGATTACACCAAACCATAGCTTTTTTATCAGGATTAATGTTAGCCATTTCATCAACAAC
>JAISEE010000022.1 GCA_031264325.1 Endomicrobium sp.
CGGTGCAGACATATCAACTAAGTCCCAATTGTTAACATATTTACAATTTCTTAAATATATTTTTGCTATTTTAGGCTTAAGCTTATTATCTGCTCTTTTATATTTTTTAGATAAAATAATTTTTACTTTTGTCGCACATCTTGTTGCGCCCTCCCAAATTTAAGGTTACTTTTTTAAGTTGAAATCTGTCAACAAACTTTTTTGACCTTAATAACAACACTTTTAACTTTCATTATTTTACTTCGAAAACTACGTCAAAAGGAAAACTTATAGACTATTCAATCATTTTAAAATTTGTAATAAAATTATTTTTTTTATTGTACATCGACACCACCATCACCTTACTATGTTTCCTTACTATTAATCTTTGTCACTATTTTATAATAACATAATAAAATAATAACAACACGGACACTTATGTTATTTATTTAGAGCCTGGATACATCATCGTTTAGAGGATGGAGTCTTTCTATTGAATTTTTTTTCTCTTAAATATTGCCTTTCTCTATCTGATAAGCTCAGATTCAAAACAGGAGACATGGAGTATAATTTTGACACTATTTTCGGCAATACTTTAAGGACATAATCAACATCCTCTTCAGTGTTGTAATGCCCAAAAGAGAAACGCACAGCGCCTTGAGCTACGACAGGATCCACGCACATTGACGATAATACATGAGAAGGTTCTGATGATCCTGAAGCGCACGCAGAGCCTGTTGAAACTGCTATACCTTTCATATCAAGCATAAGAAGTAAAGCTTCCCCTTCTATATAGTTAAAACTTATATTTAAAATATTTGAAACTGCTCTTGCTCCACTTCCATTCACAACTGTTTCAGGTATAGCCTCTAAAATACCTTTTTTCAATTTTTCCCTTAAGTATAAAATATGTTTTTCGTTACTCTCAATGGCGATATTAGATATTTCCAATGCTTTCGCACAACCTACTATAGACGCAATGTTTTCTGTTCCAGGGCGAAGTCCACTTTCATGGTGACCCCCAAACATTACTGGAGATATTTTTATATCTTTTTTAACATATAAAACTCCTATACCTTTGGGGCCATTAAACTTATGTGCTGACAAAGCAAGCATATCTACACCCAACTTTTTAACATCAAGAAAAAGTTTTCCAGCAGTTTGTACAGCATCTGTATGAAAACATATTTTATTTTTCCTTGACTCATTAATTTTTTTAAGCTCATTAGCAATAATTTCTATAGGCTGAATAGCTCCGACTTCATTGTTTGCATGCATTATACTTACAAAAATAGTATTGTCTTTTACGGCTTTTTTAAAATCTTCAACAGAAATAACTCCATCTTTATCTACGCCAAGATATGTAACTTCATAACCAAACTCTTCAAGATGTCTACATGAATACAAAACCGCATGATGTTCTATTCTCGTAGTAATAATATGTCCTTTTTTACCATAAGCGTTTAATAAACCGAATATTGCAATATTGTCAGACTCAGTGCCACAACTAGTAAACAATATTTCTTCAGGATTTGCATTTAACAAGTCAGCTATTTTTACTCTTGATTTGTCAATGGCAGTTTTTGCCATTCTACCAAAAAAATGAAAACTTGAAGGATTGCCATAAATAGCCCCAAAATATGGTTCCATTTCTTTTATAACCTCACTGGCAACAACAGTGGTAGCACTATTATCCAAATATACTTTTCTTTTTTTCATATTAAATTTCTATATTTTCTATTATTTATAGTTTGTTTGTTTTTTACATGTTTTGAAAAAGTCTTAGCAAAAAAATGTTTACCGTCACCAGACGATACAAAGTATAAAGCATCTGAGTCCGTAGGATATAATGCAGCTTTTATTGATTCTATTCCAGGGTTGCTTATAGGGCCTGGAGGCAAACCGAAATGTAAATAAGTATTATACTGAGATTTAAACTTTATATCTTTCAAAAAAAGTTTCTTTTTTGTAACATCGCCTATAGCATACAAAACAGTAGCACATGATTGCAACCTCATATTTTTTTTGAGTCTATTATAAAAAACTGCTGCTATAATACTTCTTTCTTCAGGCTTAACGGCTTCTTTTTCAATAATTGACGCCATATTAACTATGTCTTTGAAAGGAACATTTAACTCTTTTGCCCGCTCGTACATATCATAAGTAATCTTTTTATTAAACTCATTGTGCATCATGTCAATCAATTCTTCTTCACTTACACTCAAACTTACAAAATAAGTTTCAGGCATAAGATAGCCTTCCAGATTTCTATCATTTGCAATTCTAATAAACTTCTCTTTATTAATTTTTACTTTTTCGGCAATAATACTAGCTGTCTGTTTTATGTTATTTCCTTCAGGAATTGTAATCCTAATAAAATTTCTAGAATTATTTTTTAATTGCTTCAATGTTTTTAAAATACCATTTTTGTCAAATAGTTTGCATATATCTGTCTTTAACTTACTCTGCAAATTCATAAATTTTATAAAAAACAAAGATGGCTTTTTTGAAAATATCAAATTTCGTTCTTTTAAACGAGTCGCTATCGTTAAAAAACATCTTTCTTTTCTAACAACAAACAATGCTCCCTGCTCAGCTGTAGATATAAAATCTAAACAAAAAAATATTATAAAAATTATAAAAAATACAGATATTGCAACAATTATTTTTTTTAACCACAATTTTTTTAATTCTCCATTATAAAAATATTTTTTGTTTTAAAATCTTTAACTAAGCAAACTTCAACTGTTTCATATTTAGCTCTTCCTGAAAAATTTTTTTGCGGAAATATTTATAACTTATTACAACCATTACTTCAGTAGTAATTAAGTACTTCAGTCAACGTATTTATTAACTTGGGCCACACCAAAGCATGAGAGATAGATAGTAATCTCAGAGACAATACAACCGTAAGAGAGGCGAAAGTCTGTCCTTCTTATTAGCTTAACAAAATTAATGATTATGATTTGTGAGCATCCAAATATGTTTGCAAAATAAACGCAGCGGCTATCTTGTCTTTAAAAGCTTTACGTTTTTTTCTGGAAACGTCGATTTCTTCTATAAGCATTCTTTCGGCTTGAGCTGTTGTGAGTCTTTCATCAATAGTAGCTACCTCAATATCAGAAGAAAGAACTTTAATTTCGCCAATTACTTCTCGAACATCTTCCGACATTCTTCCTTCCGTACCATTCATATTCGCAGGAAGACCAAACACAATGACAGAAACATTATTAGCTTTGGCTATTTTTAAAATTTTTACAGCATTTTTTTTTATAGAGATACTTTCTATAGTACCAAAAGGACTTGCAATAATTCTTAACAAGTCCGTCATAGCAAGACCTATTCTTTTAAGTCCGTAGTCAACCCCAATCATCCTACCCACTATGATTATATTCTCGCTTATTTTTTATCATAAATCCAAAAAAACACCTCTCTCTAAACATATCAAAACATGCACATTTGCAGTATCTTTAAACTTACCCTGCCATCAATTATATATTTTACGATTTCTTTTAAATCTTTTTTAAAGTAATTATTACCAAAATTACCAACGTGCACTTTCACATTAACAATATTACTGCCGTCCTAGAACCATATGCCACATACGCAAACCCTTGAACAACTACCAGCGGTAAGCACACTCTGAAGACCAAAAAACTCTCCCCTAAAGCAGAAGAAAATTTAGATCACGAATCACACGCATCTGTGAAGAAAATTGGTGACAATGATTGGCAAATCTAAAGTACGCCAAAACACATCAATATCACTAATATTTATTTGTATTTTATCATAAATTTAAAACAACACAACACACCTACTAGGCTGTACAAAAAAAACGACTATAATAATCTTTTACAGACTGCTCAAGAATAACAAGTATTCCTTTCATAACCTGTTTGTAGTATGCAAGGTATCAAAATATTTACTTGATATCTTCTTCTGCATAAAAAAACGTATCTGTCGAAAAATTAATTTTGGATAAATCGAATAAAAATTTAAAATATTTAACATGTAATTATTTTTATTCATTACTACACTACAAAATTCACACAAACCAATCGTTATTTAGACTTTTTTAATAACTCAAACTTATAGAAAAATCAAAATGTTCTTTTGTTAAACACCTCAACTAAAAGGATCACTTATGTATACACTTGTTTAAACTTATTTTCTTTAGCTTTATCTCTATTATCTCTGTAAAATACCATCAATGACTATCAAATATTATATATTTCAAACTCACTCGAAGACTCTGCTATATTTTTTCTTCAATTCAACACAGATGAACTTTTACTCCAAACTCATCTGTCTGTAATATTTATTAAATTTTTAAACACTTTAAAAACATCTTGCCACGCACTCCATCTCCGAACAGACAATAACTCTTTTATTATACTATTGAATTATCTTTTCTAAATCAATCATCATCATTTCATATCACAGTCATCTCATCATATATAAAGCAACAGTTTTTAATGATTATACATATAAACGCTGCCATCATTAAAACCATCACTGAAACAAATCTGCAATCTCCAAAGCATGCAACAGCTATAACTGTTAAGTATGTCTTTTGTAGTATTCTCTCCTTTAAGCCTATTTTTTATACGATAACCTATTCCTATCGCAAATCTTTATTATATTTTTTCTTTTGACTTTAAAACTAAAGCGTAAAAATATAAAAACTCCATTAAATTGTCACAGAGACAAGTGTGTATGAACATGACTTTTTCAGAAATGATCTCTTCCCGAATAAATTAAAAAAGAATGAGTATGAACTTTGATTTATCAAAACTACTATCCTTCCAGAGCACAACAAACCAAGATTTAAACTTATCGTAATTTATTACAATTTTCTATGTTTTTTAAAATAGCTAACGTATGAATTATGTAATAAAATAACAAGATAAAATTTTTATCCATTCTCATTTTGTTTTAACAAAAGACACTTAAGCACTACAGGTGTTATAAAGGTAGTGAGTATTATAACAGCTATTAAAGCACTATATTCATTTGAGTTAAAAACATTATTTTTAAAACCTACTTCAGCAAATATCAACCCTACTTCTCCGCGTGGAACCATAGATACACCTATCAAAAGTTTATTTATGCCTTTCTTTAGAACTGCAAAACCTGCCACGACTTTAGTTGTAAAAGCAACTACAAAAAGCACTGCAATTAAAATCAATATTTCTCTATTAACGGCCACAAAAAAATTAAATACGCTGATATTAACATTAGTTCCCATCAAAACAAAAAACATTGGAACAAAAAAAGAGTATATAGGTTTTACGTCTCTTTTAATCTCTTCAGACTGATTAGTTGTTGAAAGTATAAGTCCAGCTATAAAAGATCCTACTATTGAAGCAAGTCCAACTTTTGTTGCAAATGCCGAAACAGCAAAACAAAAAACAATTCCCATGACAAGTATTATATGCTTTTGTTTCATTTTTGAAATAAATTTAAATAATGTTGGAGCTATAAGAGTTCCTGCAGCTACAGACAATACTAAAAATAATACAGCGCTTCCGCTTACTGAGGCCACTGTTCTAAAAGTAACCGTTCCACCTTGAACAAGTTTTAACACTACAGCCAAAATTGCAAGCCCTATAACGTCATCAATAACTGCGGCCCCAAGAACAATTTTTGCTTCTTTAGTCTCAAGTTTTTTTAAATCCGTAAATATTCTAGCTGTAATACCGACCGATGTGGCTGTAAGAACAGCGCCAGCAAAAATTGCCTGCGCGCTTGAAAGTCCAAAATACAAAAAAACCAAATATCCAAAAAAATAAGGAACAATTACTCCAATAAAAGCTACACTTGTAGCCCAGCCCCCAACTTTTAAAAACTCTTTTATGTCTGTTGAAAGACCAGCTTCAAAAAGAAGAATAACAGCACCCACTTCGGATATGCTTGTCAAAATAGGAGTTTCATGAATAATACCCAATATGCTATGACCTATAAAAACACCTGCTAAAAGCTCGCCTATTATAGCACTTTGTCGCAATTTTAAGGCTATTTCTCCAAAAATTTTAGCAAAAAAAAGAATACTCGCTAAAGCTATCAAAAATTCAAAAACACTATGCATCAATTAACCTTTCACAACTTTTCTTTTTCCCAGTGTTTTCCGCAGGCAGAAATTTCGCGACAACCTTCCCGCAAACAATTAGGTCCAGCATCTTCAAAAAGCAAAGGCGCCTCCTTTTTTACAAGGTTCAACATACGACATGCCATCTCTTTTATTTCCCATTGAGCCCTATTGCAACATCTTAATGAAAAAAAATGCCTCAACTCTCTGGCATTCATTGTTATAATTATCCGCGTAGTAGTAGCATTTGGAAGAATATACCTTGCATCTTCCGCAGGAATGCCGGCATCTAAAAATTCTTTATATAAATTTTCAATACTTTTTAAAAAATTATTATATTTTTTCAACAAAGCTTCATCTTTTTTTATGGTATCTGGAAACACAAAATCAACACCATGTTTAAACTTTACATACCTTTGGCTTTGAACTGAAAAAGAAGCTACTCTGTGCCTTGTAAGCTGAGCAAGCAAAACACGCGACACGTTTTCAATACCAAATGTAAAAGATGCGTGTTCAAGTACAGAATGATGTCCTGAAAAAATAACCTTGCTTAATAAATCTTTAACCCTATTAGGTGTAAAATTTTTATCAATATCATCATCATTGCCAATCTTCACTGTACTATAACACAGCCTAGCAGCTACTGCACAAAATTTTTCAACATTTTTGGTTGACTTTAAAAGTTCTACATTCATATTTAAAACCACTTCACACCTTTTCTTACCTCAATAGTTTCTTCTCTCTTTCTTCCAAGAGAAATTAAGTCAATCGATGCACCTACAAGCTGTTCTAAACGTTTAGCATACTTCTGAGCATTTAGAGGTAATTTTTTAAAATCACTAACACCTTTAACTTTACCTTTAAATCCATCCATTTCTTCATATACAGGCCTGGCATATTTTTGTACAGTTCTTGATGCAGGAAATTCTTTATATATCTTACCCTTATATTTATAAGCTACACAAATTTTAATAGTATCTATGTCTTCCATACAATCAAGTTTAGTCAAAATTAAATGATTTATACCGCTTATTCTTACACTATGACGCACAATTACAGCATCAAACCAACCACAACGACGAGGTCTTCCTGTAGTTGCGCCGTACTCTCCACCCTTTTCTCTTAAAAAGTCTCCCATTTTATCAAAGAGTTCCACGGTAAAAGGTCCTTCACCAACCCTTGTAGTATAAGCTTTTACCACACCCAAAACACTATTTATTTTTGTAGGGCCTAACCCTATACCTGAACATACCCCACCGGCAATAGGGTTAGATGATGTTACAAAAGGATATGTGCCAAAATCTAAATCCAACAATGTGCCTTGAGCACTTTCAAAAAGAACTTTCTTTTTTTTATTTATCGCATTTTCAATAATAAGACTTGTATTAGCAACAAAAGGCTTTATAAATTTTGAAAGTTCTTTATGATCTTTTAAAATTTCTTCTTTTAACTTCTTAATATCTATCCTGCTTTTTTCCAAAATAGGGGCTTTTTCTATCAAATTTTTATCAAGTAAATCTACAAAAACATCTTTTTCTAAATAATCAACTACTCTTATTCCTATTCTTTTTACCTTATCAGAATAAGATGGACCTATTCCTCTCTTAGTAGTGCCTATTTTAATATTGCCTTCCTCGAGAATTTTGTCAATAATTTTATGATAAGGAAGTATAACATGAGCTTGTTCGCTTATAAAAAACCTACCTTTTAGAAGAATTTTCTTTTTACTTAATACACTGACTTCTTCTTTTAAAGCTCTAGGGTCAACGACAACGCCATTTCCAATTAAACAATACTTTTTCGGAAAAAGTATCCCTGATGGTATCAAATGAAGCGCGAAAGGCTTATTTTTATAAATTAGAGTATGACCTGCATTATTGCCACCCTGGTAACGTACAATATAATCTGCTTCTTTGGCAAGATAGTGGACAACTTTTCCTTTTCCTTCATCTCCCCACTGTGTTCCCAAAACAACTAATGTTGACATGATTACCTTCCATAACATAATCCCTTAAATTTTTTTAAAAATCTAGAAAATGTTTGATATGAACACACCATATGTCCTATTATGTTTAATGTTAATTACACTATACGCGAATGTTAATTACACTATACGCGCTCCCAACGAGATTTGAACTCGTGTTGCAGGATTGAAAATCCTGTGTCCTAGACCCCTAGACGATGGGAGCAACTGAGCCCGGTGCGGGTCGAACGCACGACAACCTCATTAAAAGTGAGGTGCTCTACCAACTGAGCTACGGGCCCCTTCAAAATGATTTAAAAATATTTTAAACCTTCTTATAAACTAAACAGTCTTTTGTTAGCTGACAACCATAAAAAATAGCATAAAAATTTATCTTTGTCAAATAAGACTTATGCTACAAAAAAACATCACCGCAAAAACAGAAAAAAGACAACTCAAACTTTTAAATATACAGTTATACAGTTCTGATCTGATAGCAATATATTTTCAAAACAGCAAATATTTTTACAAAATTACACTACTTTATATTATTGATCTTCTTTTACTGTAAAATCGAAAAATCGAAAAACTCTGCGAATATATCATTTATATAGTTTAACAAAGATATTCTATTTGATTTTATTTTAGTATTTTCTGACATTACCATAACTTTTTTAAAAAATTCATCAATGCTGGGTTTTATTTCTAAAAACTTATCAAAAACTTCGGCATATTTATTTTGAAAAATGTACTCAACGACTTCTGCTTTTATTTTTTTAGCACAATCAAATAATTTTTTTTCTGCATCTTCTACTAACAAACTTTCATTTATAGTGACTAAAATATCAATATTTTGCTTTCTCGCCTGACTTAAAATATTATTTATCCTCTTAAAAATAACAGAAATAGGTAAAAAATTACTTTTTTGTCGTGCATTTTTTAAAGCAATAAGCTTTGGGAGAAAGGAACCTAAGTTTTTAAATTTGTTAGTGTCTAAAATGCCAACTACAGATTTAACCTCATCAAAACTATAGCCTTCAGACTCAAGAATCCCTTCTGTTTTTTGACGTAAAAAATTAACAAGCTTCTCATGAACCATTTTAGATTTTGAATTATTTTTTATGTTTTCAGGTAAAAAATTAAATACTTTTTTAATTACAGAGCTTAATTCTTTATTAGGAAAAATTTTCATCACAATCCTTATAAATCCTACAGCAACTCTTCTAAGCCCATAAGGATCATCTGAACCTGAAGGCTCAATCCCAATTGAAAAATTTGTGACTAAAGTATCTATTTTATCAACCAAAGATATCAAAGAAGCCAATTTATTTGAAGGAAGTTTTCCAGAAGCACTTAATGGCCAATAATGTTGCTCAATAGATTCCGCAACATCAACATCCACTCCTGATTTCAAAGCATAAATTTTACCCATAACGCCCTGAAGCTCAGGATACTCAAATACCATTTCGCTTACTAAATCAACTTTTGAGAACATTACAGCTCTTTCAAGAGATTTTTCATCTACTTGCATGTTGAATTCTTTGTTAAAAAAAAGCGCAATCTTTTTTACTCTCTCAATTTTTTCATAAATAGTTCCTATTTCTTTATGAAAAACAATATCTTTAAGCTTTTCAATATTATCATTAAAGCTTTTTTTCAAATCATTTTTATAAAAAAAATTAGCATCGATAAGTCTTGTAACTACAACTTTCTCATATCCTTCCTTAACTATATCCAAGCGTGCAAAGCCTCCATTTTTAATACAGACAAAACAATTTAAAAATTTTCCATTCTTATCATTGACCGCAAAGCACTTTTGGCTTTTTTTTATGCATACTGCAAGAACTTCTGGAGGTAAATCTAAATACTTTTTATCAAAATCGCAAAGAACTGCCGACGCGTATTCAATCAAATAATTTGTTTCATCAATTAAAGCATCATCGACAACAACAACACCAACGCTTTTAACTGCAAACTCTATAGATTTTTTCATTTCTTCTCGCCTAACATTTTGATCAACTAAAACTGATTTATTTTTTAATGCAACTATATAATTTTCAGGACAATCTATTTTTACTTTTGACCTGTCATAAGTATGAAGACCTATGGTCCAATTGGAAGAATTAACATCAGCTATTTTAAATTTAATTATCTTTTTACCAAAAAGCGCTACTATATTCCTTATAGGTCTTGCAAATTTAAATCCACTTTTTTCCCATACCATAGCTTTAGGAAAAGATATACTGCTTATTATCTTTGGAAAAATAACAGTTAAGAGGTCTTCCGTTTTTTCACCTTTTATCTTTTTTATAAAAAAAAGATATTCGCCTTTTTCTGTAATTTTTTTATTCAGTTTATCAGATGTAGTTCCATTTTTTGTAGCAAAGCCTTTAGCCGCTTGAGTCCACTGTCCATTTATATCTTTTGCAACTTTACATGAAGGGCCCAAGACTTCTTCAGTCTTATCTTCGCTTTTAATAGATAAATTTTCAACAATCAACGTAAGTCTTCTTGGTGTGGCAAAAGTTTTTATTAAACCGTGTTTTATATTTAAATTTACAAATTCTTTTAAAGCGATTTGTTTAATTTGCTTCAAAGCAGGTTCAATGTATGAAGTAGGAATTTCTTCCATTCCTACTTCAAGCAAAGCTATCCTTTCATTATCATTAGATATTTTAGACACTCTTTTTAGCTCCGTGAATTTTTTTAATGAACTTTATTTGTAACACCATCATCATCTAAATTTATACCATCAGACATTGTTAAATATTTTTCAGCAACAGATTTTGCCATAGCCCTAACCCTAAGAATGTAACCGACTCTTTCAGATACTGAAATTGCCCCTTTAGCATCAAGCAAATTGAACAAATGGGAACACTTTATAACAGCATCATACGCTGGAAATGGAAGTTCATTTTGAATAAGATTTTTTGCTTCATTCTCCCAATCAGTAAAATGTTTTTTCAGCATATCAACATTAGCTTTTTCAAAATTATAAACAGACCATTGTTTTTCACTTTCAAAATGAATATCACCATAAGTTACAACATCGTTCCATTGTAGCTCATATATGCTATTTTTCTTTTGAACATACATAGCAAGACGCTCAATTCCATATGTAATTTCAACCGAAATAGGATTTAGAGATACACCTCCAACCTGTTGAAAATAAGTAAACTGAGTTACTTCCATACCATCAACCCATACTTCCCATCCAAGCCCCCAAGCGCCAAGTGTTGGAGATTCCCAATCGTCTTCAATAAACCTTATGTCGTGTTTCTTAGGATCTAAACCTATTACTTTTAAACTTTCCAAATAAATTTGTTGTATATTTTTTAGAGCTGGTTTCATAATAACCTGAAATTGATAATAATGTTGAAGCCTATTAGGATTTTCGCCATACCTACCATCAGCAGGTCTCCTAGAAGGCTCAACATAAGCAGCATTCCATGGCTTAGAACCCAATGCCCGTAAAAAAGTAGCAGGATTAAAAGTACCTGCACCTTTTTCTAAATCATAAGGTTGCCATATAAGACAACCATGCCTTGCCCAAAATTTCTGCAAAATCATAATAATTTCTTGAAAATTCATCTAATTCTCTCAATCATCGTACAGGCCCAACTCAGAAAAATATTTTAACAAAAAAAATATATTGACACAATATAGATTTTTTTAGTTAAATTATATTATGACAGCTAAAAAAAACACTAATACAAATAAACGCCCTTCATGGAACGAATATTTTATGAAATTAGCATGGCTTATTGCAGAAAGATCTACCTGTCAACGTCATCATGTCGGAGCTGTTATTATAAAAGATAAAAGAATTCTTACCACAGGCTATAATGGTGCGGCTTCAGGAACAAAAGATTGTTTGCTCCTAGGATGCTTAAAAAATGCTATGAACATACCATCAGGCCAAAAACATGAAGCATGCAGAGCTATACATGCTGAACAAAATGCAATTATTCAAGGCGGATATCATGGAATTAATATTAAAGGTTCAACTCTTTACTGTACACATTCCCCATGTGTATTATGTGCAAAAATGATAGTAAATGCTGGAATAAAAAAAGTTATCGCAGACACAGAATATCCCGATGTTGCTTTTAATGAACTTTTTTCAGAAGCAAAAATAAAATTTTCTACTTTGCATTTAAAACAACTTCCCTATAGCATGACTTCTGTAAATGCATATTAAATTAGAAAAATGGAAGCAATCGGGTATGAATTTTTATGTTAAAAAATTAAAACTGGCTGGTATTGTTGGTAACATTTTTTTACTTTGTTAAAAGACGGCATCATTTTTAATAGACAACAAAAGCGATACTATCTTATAAAATAAATAAGGACATAAAAAAAATTATTATATATTCTTCTTTATAAAACAATACTTACTATATCATGTGGTGTTTTTACTATATAGTCAGGGCTGTACATTTCTATTTGATCTAAATCGCAGTAACCGTAAGTAACGGCTATAACTCGAACGCCTGCGGCTTTTGCTACTAAAAAATCATTTACACTATCGCCAATCATAACTGTTTTTGAAAGCTTAGACTTTGTAGTTTTTACTAGTTCAAAAATTGTTTTTGGGTCAGGTTTTCTTACAGCTAAAGTATCACCCCCCCAAACCTCAACAAAATAATTAGCAATTTCAAATTTTTCAACAATTTCTTTTGCATAAACTTCATTTTTATTAGTCAGAATCGCTTTTTTTTTATCTTTTAAAGATTTCAACATCTCTTTAACGTCACTAAACATAATGGTAGTATCAAACATTCGCCGTTTGTAATAAGACTTAAAACTATTAATATTTTGTTTAAATTTTTTACAGTTGTCAGAAATAGATTTCGATATAAGATCATTTATTCCATTTCCTAAATAAGAACGTATCTGTTTTAAAGACAAATGTTCAAG
>JAISEE010000023.1 GCA_031264325.1 Endomicrobium sp.
CGGTGCAGACATATCAACTAAGTCCCAATTGTTAACATATTTACAATTTCTTAAATATATTTTTGCTATTTTAGGCTTAAGCTTATTATCTGCTCTTTTATATTTTTTAGATAAAATAACTAATGCAATAAATCTAAATTCGTGAATTTTACTTTGTAATAATTTTTCAGTTTCTTTGAAATTTAGCAAGTTAACATACTTTTCTGCCAATACTCGCTGTTTAGGGACACGTACCCCAAGCAAAATATCATCTTGAGCATATTTCCCTTTGCAAATATTTAAAAACTTTCGAGCAAATTTGGCAAAAACAGGCTCAACATGCTTTTTTAAGTCTTTTAAAAGTAAATCTTTGATATTTTTTGAAGAATTTATTTTCATAGATTGACATACTTTTTAAGAAAAAAAGCTATAAAAAAATACATAATTGCCGAAAAAAAGAATATGGAAGCAAATTTTATTTTAAGCAGTTTTGTTTTATAAATCAACAAAAATATCAGTGTATAAAAAATAGAAAATACTATGGCGTTTATTATCAAATTCAAAAACATTTTATCCTCTCAATAAATTTATACTTTACAGCTTAACACAGAATTAAAATGTGCGACAGTTTATATGTTCTTTTAAATAATACCCTGTAAATGATTTTGAATTTTTTATTATATCCTCAGGAGTTCCCTGGGCAATAATTTCTCCACCTCTTTCTCCGCCTTCAGGTCCTAAGTCTATTATCCAGTCTGCTGTTTTAATAACATCAAGATTATGCTCTATTACAAGAACAGTATTACCTACATAAGAAAGCCTTTGAAGCACTTCAAGAAGTTTTTCAACATCTGCAAAATGCAAGCCTGTTGTAGGCTCGTCAAGGATATACATTGTTCTACCTGTAGCTCTTTTTGAAAGCTCTAAAGCAAGTTTTATTCTTTGGGCTTCACCACCTGAAAGCGTAGTCGCAGATTGACCTATTTTGATATATCCAAGTCCCACGTCTTTAAGCGTAGAAAGTATTCTTTTTAAAGTTGGAATATTCTCAAAAAATTTTACGCTTTCTTCCACTGTCATATTTAAAACTTCATCTATGTTCTTACCTCTATATCTTACTTGTAAAGTTTCTTCATTAAACCTTCTTCCATCACAAATATTACATTTTACATAAACATCTGGAAGAAATTGCATTTCTATTTTTAACGTTCCATCTCCCTGGCAGTTTTCGCATCTACCGCCTTTTATGTTAAAAGAAAATCTTCCGGGATGATAACCTCTAACTTTTGACTCAGAAACGTGAGCAAACAAATTTCTTATCATTGAAAATGCTCCTGTATAAGTTGCAGGGTTTGATCTTGGAGTTTTTCCTATATACGATTGGTCAACAATTACAACTTTGTCTACATTCTCAAGACCTTCCATACTTTTAAATCTACCAGGGGCTTCTTTTGCTCCGTAAAGCTGTTTGGCAAAATTTTTATATATTATTTCATGCACTAAAGTAGATTTGCCACTGCCAGACACACCTGTTACGCAAACAAAAAGACCCAATGGAATGTGTACATTTAAATTTTTTAAATTAAATTGTTGTGCTCCTTTAATCATAAGCCAATTATCCATGGGTTGCTTTCTTTTTTTTGGAACAGAGATTGACAAAGCCCCGCTTAAGTACTGTCCAGTCAAAGATTTTTTTGATTTCATTATTTCTTTAGCACTCCCTTGAGCTACTATATATCCACCATGCACTCCAGCTCCAGGTCCTAAATCTATTATATAATCAGCAACACGCATCGTATCTTCATCATGCTCAACAACAATCAACGTATTTCCTAAATCTCTAAGCTTTATCAACGTTTTCAAAAGTTTATCATTATCTCTTTGATGAAGACCTATAGACGGCTCGTCAAGAACATATAGTACACCCGTAAGACCAGAGCCTATTTGTGTAGCCAAATGTATTCTTTGGGCTTCACCACCTGAAAGCGTTCCGCTTTCCCTATCTAAACTTAAATAACCTAAGCCTACATTATTTAAAAACTGAAGCCTTGAACGTATTTCTTTTAAAATAGTCTTGCTTATTTCTTTATCCTTTTCACCAAATTCAATTTGATTAAAAAAGTCAAAAGATTTTTCTACAGATATTTTAGTTATATCAGCAATAGACTTAGTACCTATAAGAACTGAAAGAGCTTCTTTTTTAAGTCTTTTGCCTTTACAAGACATACAAATTTTTTGTTCCATGTATTTGTTAAAAATTTCTTCTCTTACAAAATTAGACTCCGTCTCATTGTAACGACGCTGCATATTTGTTATAACGCCTTCAAAACCATCTTTGCCAAAAAGAAGTATTTCTTGTTGTTTTCTTGTTAAATCTTTCCAAGCGACATTTAAAGATATTTTATTATCTTTTGCGGCTCCAGATAAAAGCTTCCAATAATAACCACCCCAACTGTTTTTCCACCTATTGGTTCTTGTAGTTATAGGTTCAGCCCAAGCTATAACCGCCCCTTGCTTTAACGAACGATTTTTATCAGGCACCACCAAATTCTCATCAACTTCTATTTTATTTCCAAGTCCATCACACTCATGGCATGCACCAAAAGGCGAATTAAAAGAAAATAACCTAGGTTCTATTTCAGAAATACTTATACCACAATCAACACACGCATATTGCTCACTATAAACATTTTCAGATACTATTTTCCCGTTTTCTACAACAGCAACTGATATTATACCTCTTGATTCTTTAAGAGCCGTTTCTATAGACGCTGCCACTCTTGAACGTAACTCTTGACTTAGTTTTACTCTGTCAACAACTATGTCTATAAAATGCTTTTTATATCTATCTAGCTTTATTTTTTCATCAAGCATGTAAGTATTGTTATCAACTCTTACTCGCGAGTAACCTCTTTTTGCAAGATAAGAAAAAAGTTTTTCATAAGTCCCAACTCTTCCTTTTATAAGTGGTGCAAAAATATAAATCATAGTGTCTTTAGAAAATCTCATAATCTCATCTATTATTTGCTGTGCTGACTGTGTCCTTACCTCTTTGCCGCATTTTGGACAATAAGGAACACCTACTCTTGCAAATAACAGTCTTAAATAATCGTAAATTTCTGTAACCGTTCCTACAGTAGAACGAGAATTATGCGAAGGAGCTCTTTGTTCAATTGAGATTGCCGGAGACAAACCTTCAATAATATCTGCTTCTGGTTTATCCATAAGGTCAAGAAATTGTCTTGCATAAGCCGATAAAGACTCTACATATCTTCTTTGGCCTTCTGCATATATAGTATCAAAAGCAAGAGAAGACTTGCCAGATCCAGACAAGCCTGTAACAACAACAAGTCTATTTCTTGGTATGTCGAGATCTATATTTTTAAGATTATGCTGCCTTGCACCACGAATTTTAATTATGTCCATGCTATTCCTCTCTGCAATAAGATGGCATAAACGTTTCTTTTTTATTTATGTTTAGAATTATATTATAAGCCTCAGGTAACATAAATGGATAATCAGCGTTAAAGTGAAGTCCTCTGCTTTCTTTTCTAAACATCGCAGAACGTAATATAAGTTCCGCTACACAGGCTATATTTCTCAACTCAACACTGTCAACGTTCACTGAAGTGTCTTCAAAATATTTATCTATTTCGTTTTTTAAAATATCTATTCTTTTTTTTGCTTTTAAAAATTTTTCATTTGAGCGATATATACCCAAGTAACTCCATGTTAATCTCCTAATTTCTTCCCACTCCTGCATGAATACAATTTGTGACAACTTTTTAGAATTATTGATTTTATTTTCCATACCATTAACTTTAGAATACTCTCTATTTAAAAGTTTTAAAGAATCTTTATAGGCT
>JAISEE010000018.1 GCA_031264325.1 Endomicrobium sp.
AGTTAAATTAAGTATAAAATATAAACTAAAATATATTTAAATCATATTATTCTTATTCTGTTTTTGTCAATTATTGCGCTTCATGCTAGTATGTTATAATTGAAGAATAAAATATAGAAAAGAAAATAGCATTTTATGATAGTTTATTTTGCTGATGACAGTTTTGAATATTTGGATATAAAGTGAGATATATATAGAAAATATGTTGAATGTTGAGGTAGTTTTAAATTGCATTAATGGGTAGATAAAATTTTCAAAGGGTGATACAAAAAAATGATCGTTAATAAAATTGTTTTTGTATACACTAGATGGTATAATATTTTTTTATTCAAAAAGCTTTTAATTGTTAATTTTGTTTTTAATTGTTTATTACTTATTTTTTGATTAGTTTCATTGTTACTGATTGTTTGTAAGTTATTTTTGTAATTCTGGTTAATGAGTTGAGCATCTATGCGTACGTTAATCGTGTATGTTATATTATTACGCAATAGTATTTTTATTTTAACAATAGTATTTTTTTGAGTGGGGTGGGTATATCTCTTGCTAGAGTTTTTATATTGAAGCAAAAGATTGCCATTTGTGTATATGTGTATAATTAAGTATTTGTATATTTTACATAATATTTTGCATACATAAACATAATATAATAATAAATAAAATAGCAAAAGAATGATAGTAGATTGGTATTAATATAATTAATATAAAATATAACAGTTTTTAACATAATATTTATTATTTTTTTATTTTGTTGAAAATGGAAAATATTTTCCATGACGTTTTTGTATGATAGCAGTTTTTGACAACTTTTTGAGTAAACAGTTTTTATAAAAAAAGAAAGATGTAGACAAGAAGAGGTGATATAATATAATATTGTGTTAGCTATATGGGCAGGAAAGTGCTGATGGATGGTATGATTTGTATAAAAATAGTATTATAAAATACTGCTAAAGTAAAAAATTAAAAAAAGTAAATTTTTTAAGTTTGAAAGAATTTACAGATAGTAAATTTAATTAACAGGAGGCAAAATGGATATTTTAATTGAGAGAAGGAGTGTTCGCAAATATACTAAAGAGGACGTTAAAAAAGAGGATTTAGAATATATTTTAAGGGCAGGACTTTCTGCCCCTACTGCAAGGAATTCAAGATGTGTATCTTTTCTTGTAATAAAAAATAAAGAAACCCACAAAAAACTTGCGACTATTCATCAGGCTGCCCAGATGGTTTTACAAGCCCCTTTGGCTATTTTGGTTGTCGGCGATAAAAATTTAGCCTTTCAGGGCTATTTACCTCAAGATTGCGCTGCAGCTACTGAAAATATTCTTTTAGCTGCAACTGCAAAAGGATATGGCTCTGTTTGGTGTGGAGTATACTCAAACAAAGAGAGATCAGAGGCAATAGAAAAATTTTTGAGTTTTCCTGAAAATATAAAAGCGTTTTCTCTTGTTGTTGTAGGAAAATCTGATGATAATAATCCACCGAAAGACAAGTGGGATTTGACAAAGATTAAATATGAGTCTTGGAAATGATAAATGATAAAGCAAAAAATAACAACTGCTTTAAGCAATGTAGTTGTTGAATATTTAGAATCTAAAGGTATAGCTGAAAGTGTTAATTTTACAGTAGAAGTTCCACCGAAGAATATTGATGCTGATTTTGCAACCAATGTTGCTATGATTATAGCTAAAAAAGTTAAAATAAGCCCTAGAGTTGTAGCTCAAGGGATAATAAATATTATATCTAAAAAATTTTCGAATCTTATAGAAAAAGCTGATTTTGCAACAGCTGGATTTATAAATTTTTATGTTAAAAATAATGTTTTATATACAGAGTTAAAAGTAATTCTTAAAGAAAGAAATAAATATGGAAGCATGACAGCAAACAACAAAAAAAAAGTTTTGGTTGAATTTGTTTCAGCAAATCCGACTGGTCCTCTGCATATAGGTCATGGAAGAGGTGCGGCAATAGGTGACTCTATCTCAAGGATTTTAAAGTACTTGGGCTATAACGTTTCAAAAGAATATTATTTAAATGATGTTGGCAATCAAATGCTTGTTTTGGCGAATTCTGTTGAAGTTCGGTATAAGCAGCTAAAAGGCGAAAAAATTGAGCTACCTGCAGATTATTATCAAGGTGAGTGCATGGTTAATATTGCCAAAAGGCTTATTGCAGAAGGCAAGAGTTTTGAAGAAGTAGATTTTAGAAGAGAAGCTGTAAAAGATATTCTAAAAACAATAAAAGAAGATTTAAAAGATTTTGCTGTTGAGTTTGACAGTTGGTTTTCTGAAATGAGTATTGTGGTGGTTAAAGATAAAGAAGGCAAAAGCGAAGTTGACAGAGCTTGCCAATATCTTCTTAAAAAAGGTGATGCTTATGAAAAAGACGATGTTTTGTGGCTTGCTTCAACAAAGTTCGGAGATGACAAAGACAGAGTTTTGAAAAGAAGTGACGGCAGATACACTTACTTGGCTTCTGACGTCGCATATCATAGGAGTAAGTTTAAGCGAGGCTTTCAGAAGTTAGTAAATTTTTGGGGTGCGGATCATCACGGTTATGTTGCAAGGATTCAAGCATGTGTTCAGATGCTTGACTTTAATAAAGAGAATTTAGATATTATTTTATATCAGTTTGTGTCGCTTGTGCGTAATGGTCGACCTGTTGTAATGTCAACAAGAAGCGGAGCGTTTATAGCATTGAAGTCTGTTATTGATGAAATAGGTAGAGACGCTTGTAGGTTTTTCTTTTTACTTAGAGCACCTGATTCTCAGCTAGAGTTCGACTTAGAGCTTGCAAAAAAACACTCAAACGAAAACCCTGTTTTTTATGTCCAATATGTAAACGCAAGATGCAACTCTATTCTTAAAGAGAGCAAAAAAAGGGATGATCTTAACAGCAATGATAATGAAAAAATAGATTTTGATTTACTTAATTCAAAAGAAGAAAGGACTTTGATAAAACAGCTTGCTGCTTTTTGCGACACATTGGCATTATCAGAAAAGACAATGAGTCCACACCATTTTACGGGATATCTAATAGGGCTTGCAGACAGTTATCATAAATTTTATGAAAAGTGTAGAGTTTTAACAAATGATACTGCTCTTGCGTGTGCAAGGCTTAAGTTGACTGAGGGCGTTATGATAATAATTCAAACAGGTCTTGGCTTGCTTGGAATTTCCTCTCCAGACAAAATGTAGAATTTTGCAGTCATTGCTTAAGAAACATGACATGTCATATAACACTGTAGTAGTAAATTATTGATCAATTACTGTCTTGTTTTAGTATTTTAGGGAGATTTTTTTTGCGAGAAGATATGCGTAAATTAGTTTTAATCGGAGACGTGTGAGTAGTCATTTACTGTAGCTTTTGTGGGATTTCTGTTACATTTTATATGGGCGTTACAGAAATAATTTCAGACAGACGTTTTTTTAATAAAGATTTCAAAGGTAAAATCTGCTTTACAAAAATATCAAAAGGATTGATAGTTGCCTTTTTAAAGAAATGAATGGTAAAATTGACTTGATAAAAAAATGGCTTTGTTCGGAAAACCAAATATGAGAAAGCTAGGGGTTTTTACAATTTTTAGTTTACAACTTTATTTTCATTGATAAAATGCTTTTGATGAAGAATGTAATTTAATTATAAGGAAGTGAATTGTATACTAAAAACAGTATTACATGATAATTTGTTTGTTGTTGGTGTTTTGCAATATTGGACATCATGTTTGTGAAAATGAACAATAATGAACAATTATGAATTGATAGTGCAAAAATTATCAAAAAAAATTTGAAATTTTGTGGAAATAAAGTCATGAGCCTTTAATTATATAAATAAAATATTTCCGCAAAATCTTTTAAAGAAACCTTGAAAGTGTAAAGATAAGTGCATACAAGTTATATAAATGTTATTATATAAGCTTCTTGGCAAAAGATAAAGAAAGTTAGAATATTTAAATAAAATGACATTTATAGAAATGTTAAAGCCGTAAAATAAATTAAGAGGCAGAAGTTTATAATAAAATTAATCATGTCTGAAACTTTTCTGCCAGCAATAATTTTTTTGTTAACTTATTATATACAATCTTAATGCAATCTTAAGAAGTATGTATTATGTATGTGGTATAATGTATTATTTGTGTTTGATATATACATGATACATGATGTTATATAAATTTTATATCATAATAAAATTTGAAAAAATGGACTATAAAATCGTATCTAGGGAATATGCTTACTAGAGAGATTTTCAAAAACAACAGAATGTTTAATAAAATTTGTGCAGTAGTAGAGTTCATAAATGCAAGATATTTAAAACTTATTGACAGTCTTGAAAGCGAGAAAGGTAATAAATAATAAAATATAGGATAGTCTGATTAGGTTTAAATTAAGCTTTAAGTTTAATATTAATAAAAATAAACACTTGACAAAATATAATAAAATATATATAAAATATTTAATATAATAAAAAGATAATTAACGATATTTAATAATAAAAAATGGAAAAAATACAGAACAATTCAAATAAACAAATAATGGATATTAAAGAACTTTCTAAGTACTTGAGAATAGGAAAGTCTAAAATTTATAACTTAATAAGAACGAAAAAAATTCCTGCTTCAAAAATAGGAAGGCAATACGGATTTTCAAAAGATATAGTAGATTCTTGGCTTGGAGATAAGATAATTACTAAAAAAGAAAGTATTTTATAGCAGAATAATACAGTTTTAGAAATTCTGGCATAGATAGATAAATAATTCAATTTACAGTTATATGGGGGGGTGTAAAATGGCTGAAAAAGTAGAGAAAGTTGGAGTAAAGAGAGAGTCTGGTTATCTTTATTTTATTGATAAACAAGGTGATGTTTCAAGAGCTTTAATGGCAAGAGGTGGTAAGAAAGGCGGAAAGCCTTCAAAAGTAGCAAAAGTAGGGCTTAAGAAAGAAAAAGGTTATCTTTATTTTATTGATAAACAAGGTGATGTTTCAAGATCAGTTATGAGCAGAGGTGGTAAGAAAAAGGCTAAAAAACCATTAAAAAAAATTTTGGTTAAGAAATCATCTGTAAAGAAGGGCAAAAGAAAATAAATTTTCGACGTGATATCTTTAATTAAGGGCCTCGGTAAAAACCGAAGCCCTTTTTTTTGTTTGACACTGTAAGTGGGTTTAGATATAATAATCTGGAGTGTAGGTAGAATAATAGAAAGAGGATTAAAATGAAAAGAACGTATCAGCCAAACAAAGACAGAAGAAAGAAAAAAATAGGTTTTATGGCAAGAATGGCTACACCTGGAGGGAGAAAAGTTTTGAGTGCACGCAGAAGGAAAGGGCGCAAAGCTATTTGTGCGTAGATTTTTATGCAAGCTAAAAAAAGGAAAGCTTTTTCAATAGGTTTATTCAATGATAAATCAAGGAAAAAGAAATTTTCTTTTGCATATTTTGAACGTCTTCATATTCAAAGAGATTTCAACAAAGTGTTTAAAAGTGGCTTAAGACTTGAAAGTAAAGCAATAAGAATTTTAGCTTACATAAGGAAAGATAGACAAGATGTAAGACGACTTGGACTTATAACTTCAAAGAAAGTAGGCACGGCGGTTATAAGGAACAGAACTAAGAGAATGGCGAGAGAGATTTTTAGGATTAATAAACATTTGTTGGAGCCAAGTTTGGATTTGATTTTTATTTTAAAGCCTGAAACAATAGTTCTTGATTACAAAAAACTTGAAAAAATTATTTTAGTTTTATTAAAAAATGCTAAGCTTTATGCGGTTTCTTGAGTAATTTTATTTTATGAGACTTTTTGTTCTTTTTTTTATCAAATACTATAAGTTTGTTTCAAAAGCTCTATCTGCCAGATGTCGTTTTTATCCGACATGTTCTACATATGTTTATCAGGCTATAGAGATGTATGGTTTTTTTAGGGGATCTTTTTTAGCTTTTAAAAGAATTATAAGATGTAATCCTTTTTGTGATGGCGGGCTAGATCCTGTTCCTGTAATTAAGAAAAAAAATAATGTAAAGGAAACCTTGTAATGCAGAAAAATTCTATTTTTTTTGTAGCTTTATCGGCAACAGTAATTTTTCTCTGGTATTTTTTTCTTGTTCCACAAACTACACAAGTAAATCAAATTTTAACTCAACATCAGGTAGAAAAGAGCAAGTATCCAAATTTAATGACTGCCAGAAATGATCAAACTCAAGATGAGATTTCGCAATTTGTTGATGAGGAGAGGATAAATATTGAAACAAAAAATTATAAGATGGTTTTGACAAATAAAGGAGCTGCTGTGCTTAGTTGGGCCGTTAAAGAAAAAAATGGCAAGTGGGTAGATTTAGTTTTTCCTGGCTCGTCTCCTGTTATGGAAAATTTTTCAGGATCAGTTTATAAAGTTGTTTCTAAGTCAGATAATAAAATAGTTTTTGAATATGTGTCTAGGAAAGGTTGGAAAATTACTAAAATATACAATTTATCTGACTCATACATGCACAATTTAAATATTGTTATTGATAGAAATCTTTCAGTTTCAGTTCCTGAAATAGATATTGGGTGGGGCCCTGGACTTGGAACTGATGCTAAGGAAGCAAAGGAAAATGTTTCTCTATCTAGGGCATTGGCATACACATTAGGAGGCAAACTGTATAAACTTAAAAAATTTAAAATCGATTCTAACCTTGCTTCTTCTTACAAGTGGATGGCCATAGATAACAGATATTTTCTTGCTGCTTTTATACCTGAAAAATTATCAGATTTTGACAAAATTATTCCCTCAAGACTTGATAAAAAACATCCTTATTCTGTAACAATGACTGCGACTGTTCCTCAAAACATAAGTAGAAAAGAATATTCTATTAACTTTTACTTGGGACCTAAAGGATATACGCATTTGAAGAGTTATAACTTAGGACTTGAGAAAACTGTTGATTTTGGTATTTTTGGATTTTTAGGAAAGACAGCTTTCACCGTTTTAATGTTTTTTTATAAAATTACACATAATTATGGATGGGCTATAATTATGATAACTGTTGTTATACAGGTGTTAGTTCTTCCGTTGACGTTAAAGAGTTTAAAGTCTGCGACTGCAATGAAGCGTATACAGCCTCTCATAAAAGATATTCAGGCAAAGTATAAAAATGAACCACAAAGGCTTCAGGCAGAAATGTTGAACGTTTATAGAACAAAAAAAGTTAATCCTTTAGGTGGTTGCCTGCCTATGCTTTTACAACTTCCAATTTTTTGGGCATTTTTTACAATGTTAAGAAATGTTTACGAGCTTAGAAATGAAGGTTGGATTTTGTGGATTAAAGATTTGTCAACTTCTGATCAATTTATGCACTTGGGAGATTTTAGCATTAATTTTCTTCCGTTGCTTATGGGAGTAGGGATGTTTTTTCAGCAAAGAATGACAGTGGTAGTTTCAGATCCTATGCAGAGGAGAATGATGTATTTAATGCCTATTATATTTACGTTTATGTTTTGGTCTTTTCCGTCGGGACTTGTCATATACTGGATTATTAACAGCATAATTTCAATGATAGAACAGTATTTTATAATAAAAGAAGACGAAATTAAGATTAAGCATTCTTAAATATTGATCTGATTTAATTGTTTATAGGGGTAAGTAATGTTGGAAGTTGAGTTTAAAGGTAAAAATGTTAAAGACGCTATAGATACTGGACTAATTAAACTTGGCTGTAGCAAAGAAGATGTGTCAATAAAAGTTGTTAACGAAGGTTCATCTGGACTTTTTGGTCTCATGGGGGTGAAGCCGGCGGTTGTCCTTATATCTGTTAAAAAGTCAAAATGTAATTATAATATTAAAGCTACTCTAAATACAGGAGTTGATTAAAATAAAATACACAAAAAATAAAGTTTTTTCTGTCTGTTTAAATAAAATGAATGTCAAGTTTCCAGGTATTGAAATGATCTTTAAAAATTGAATTTAAAGATAAAAAACAAAGCGATATGTATTTGTAATATGATTTTTAAAGAAACCCATTGAGGAGTTTCTTTAAAAATCAATTTTTGGATATTAAAGTAAATTTATATGAAATTTTTTCAATTGTATAAATACTTAGAGCGTGCGTTATAATGGGATATGGGGTTGAGATATTAATAAAAGTCTCATTGAACTTTGAGTGTGGATAAGTTGAAGCAATAAGTCCATTATAAAATCCTTGCGTACCGTAAGCGCTATCATTATTATTTCAGTCCAAAATGTGCACTCTTACTTTAATTGTGTTTATTAAATATTTATGACGTTACAGTTATGACATGAAATGTATAGTTAAATTGACAGATAAATAAAACAATTTTGAACGAAGTTTGTGTTCTCTGTACTGTGGTTTTATATAGAGTTTTCAAAAATTATTAGACTTTGTAGTATTTATAAATGTAAAGTGTATTTTGTTTGTCAAGAATTCAGTTGGTTTAGGGCTCAAAAAAGGGTACCTCACTATATTTATTATAAATTCTAAAGCAAAACAAACTTAGAAAGAAGGCATAAAAATGGGATTCTAGTAAAATTTTTGTTGGGAAATAGGCATCGTTTTAAATAATGCATAACTTATACTTTTTTTTGGTTTATTTTTATATTTACAAGTTTGAGGTTTTAAGGTAAACCTTATTGGATAAATCTTCAAATATAATAATATTAATAACTGGATTTATATATTATTTGCTCTGTAGACTATTTGTTTTTTTTGTAAAAAAATGGTTCGATTGGCGTGAGGTAGGGGTACACAGATATATAGAAAATTTTTGCAAAAATGCCTGAAAGCAATTTCTAATCAAGCATTCTTTTATTGTAACTACTATATAGTAGTTACAATAATAAATAGTAGTTTTAGGTTATCATGAAGTTATTTATATAAATATAGATTCGCTAAAATAAAACGGAGTATTTTTTTCAACCGTTTTTGTCTTTTTAACAATGCAAAAAAGATTTATAATCAGATTTTTCACTGGATTTAGAGATTTTTAATAAAGTAGATAGGAATTAAAATAATTGCTTTAAAATCGAGATAGATTTTAATTTATTTAAGAAAAATTTACTAAAATTATGATAAATGTTTCATTTAAGATATATATATTATAATGTATATAATGTATATATATAATATTAAGGTTTGGGCTAGTAGACAACGATTGATTTGTTGTTTAGTTTAAAGAACCCTTTGAACCAAAAAATAATGTCATGAAATATGACGTTAAGATTGTGATCGATTACTCGGTTAAGATTTGTTTTTGTAGCTAAATTATGGTACAATAAAAAGCATAAAGCGTGTGAATAAGTATAAAGAAAAACTAGGTTGTTTTGCTATAAGGCTTAATGGTTTATTAAATAGACATCGTAATTAAAACAACTCATTGTTGGTAATTATATTAGAGTTTGTAATTTACAAGAGAAAGGGTTGTTTTTTAAAAGGTAGTAAATTTATGGGACAAGGTTTAGAGATGAATAAAAGAACTTATTTGCCAAAACAAGGGGAAATTGAAAGGAAATGGCATTTGATAGATGCAAACGGGAAAATTTTAGGAAGACTTGCTGTTGAAGTGGCAGAGCTTTTAAGAGGCAAAAGTAAGGTTTTTTATACAAATCATATAGATTGCGGAGATTTTGTTGTTGTTGTGAACACAAGCAA
>JAISEE010000017.1 GCA_031264325.1 Endomicrobium sp.
GGAAAAACTATAGAGTATTTTAGAATACCTAAGGATATAATAACTATTGCATTTGGAAAGTCTACATATGCAAGGTGCGGAATATTTGTAAATATCACTCCTTTTGAACCTGAATGGGAAGGATATGTTACCATTTCAATAGCAAATACCATATCGATCCCTGTAAGGGTCTATATCAATGAAGGTATAGCCCAAGTGTTATTTTTAGAAGTAAGTGAAATCTGTGAAGTTTCTTATGCTGACCGAAAAGGTAAGTATCAAACTCAGAAAACTATAACTTCAGCAAAAATTTGATATAATATTTCAGATTTATTTTTCTTTACAGTAATCGTATTATATATAAATTCGTATTTATTTCGTATTTATTATAATAAAGTAAGGATGGTATAAATGTTGAGCTTGTAAGAGTATATTTTTGGGGAGTTGCAAAAAGTTTCGTTATGCAAATTTTTGCGATTGCGTTACTCTTAAGTTGTTTTTGAATTTTGTGGTAACTTTTTTGTTCTTTTTTTTTGTTTTATTTATTATTTAAACATTTTAAACATTATTTTTTTTGTATTTGTGTTAAGTTATTTTTTAATTTATTTACTTTGCACATCTTTTATCATAATTAACGATAATACTAAGATTGCACAATGTTAATTATAAACTGATGGTTTTTTTGATTACTATGATTTATTTCAGTTGATCTGTTTTGTTGGCATTGATGATATATTATATAATAATTTGATGTAATGTTTGTTATGCTGTTTACTTGCGATATGTGATAGATTTTAAATAGATTTGATAAAATTTAAGTTAAAAATATTATACATTAGGTAGGGTAAAAAAAAAGGTTATTCATTGTGTAAGAAAAATGGCAGTCTATGTAATAAAGATAAGTAAAGATAAGTATAATAAATACAAATAAAAGTAAAAGAATAAGGGAAAAAATAAGAATGATTTTAATTTTGGATTTTGGTTCACAGTACACACAGTTGATTGCACGGCGCATAAGAGAAGAAAAAGTATACTGTGAAATATACCCTGGAAATGAGCCCCTTGACTCTTTTTTAGGAATTAAGGATTTGAAAGGCGTTATATTATCTGGAAGTTATGGCAGTGTTTATTCAAAAGACGCTCTTTATCCTGATTCTAAAGTTTGGAAGTTAAATGTTCCTATTTTAGGGATATGTTATGGAATGCAGCTTATAGCTGAACATCTTGGCGGAAAAGTCATTTCGTCAAAGTGTAGAGAATTTGGATCTGTAAGTGTAAGTGTAAAATGCTGTTGTTCTTTGTTTGAAGGGCTTGAGTCTAAAGAAATTTTTTGGATGAGCCATGGCGATAGTATTTCAAAAATGCCGAAAGATTTTAAGGTAACGGCAAAGTCTGAAAATTCTCCTTATGTAGCCATAGAAAACGTTTCAAAAAATATATACGGCGTTCAGTTTCATCCTGAAGTAAAACATTCCATAAATGGCAAAAAAATACTGAAAAATTTTATATTCAATATCTGCGATTCCAAACGCGATTGGACAATGAAGTCTTATGTAGTGGATGAAGTAAAGAGGATTCGTCAACAAATTGGAGATAATAAAGTTTTATGTGCGTTATCTGGTGGTGTGGATTCTTCAGTTGCGGCTGTAGTACTGCATAAAGCAATAGGCAAGCAACTTGTCTGCGTTTATGTTGACCATGGACTTCAAAAATTAGGTGAGACAAAAAGGGTTAAAAAAATTTTTAGTAAGATATTTAAAAATTTTGTAATTGTTGATGCCAAAAAAACATTTTTATCAAAGCTTAAAGGCATAACTGACCCAGAAGAGAAGAGAAAAATTATCGGACATACTTTTATAAAAATTTTCGACAAAGAGGCAAAAAAGTTAAAAGGGATAGGCTATCTTATGCAGGGGACTATTTATCCAGATGTGATAGAAAGCGTTTCTATAATAGGCTCAAAAGTGCCTATTAAAAGCCATCATAATGTTGGTGGACTTCCTGAAAAAATGAAGATGAATTTAATTGAGCCTTTAAAGTTTTTATTTAAAGATGAAGTAAGAGTTTTGGGAAGAGAACTTGGGATTCCCGAAGAAATTATAAACAGACAGCCTTTTCCAGGTCCGGGTCTTGCTGTGAGGACTTTAGGAGAAGTAACAGAGAAAAAGTTGAATATTTTGAAAGCTGCCGATAACATAGTAACTCAGGAAATAATTAAAGCTGGGCTTTATGAAAAAATTTGGCAATTTTTTGCTGTGATACTTCCAGTTAAAACAGTTGGTGTTATGGGTGACATTAGAACATATGAGTATGTTATTGCTATAAGAGCTGTAAACTCTGACGATGCTATGACAGCTGATTGGGTAAAACTTCCGTATGATTTGCTTGGATGCATATCTTCCAGAATTACAAATGAGGTTAAAGGTGTAAACAGAGTTGTTTACGATATTTCAAACAAACCTCCGGCTACCATTGAGTGGGAATAATGAAAAAACTAATATTAAATTTAATATTAGTTTCATTAGTTTCACTGGTTGTTAGCTGTTTATTTTATAGTTGTGTAAAATATGCCAATAGTAACGATAAATATGTGGATTCTATACAGATAAAAGGTTCGGATACTATTGTAAATTTAATTCAGACATGGTCTGAGAATTTCGTAAAACAACATCGCATATATAACGTAAGTGTTACAGGCGGTGGATCTGGAACTGGTTTTGCATCTTTAATTAACAAGACTTGTGATATAGCTATGTCTTCCCGTGAGATAGAATATAAAGAGGCGTTGTTGGCAAATGGAAATAATGTAAAACCAGTTGAATTTAAAGTCGGTCTTGATGGACTTGTGGTTTTGGTTAATAAAAATAATCCAGTTGATAAATTGACGATAAAACAACTTCGTGATATATTTATGGCAAAAATTACAAACTGGAAAGAAGTCGGTGGCAAAGACTTAAAAATAGTAATTCTTTCAAGAGAAAACAATTCAGGTACGCACATGTTTTTTAAAGAACGTGTATTAAGAAATAACAATAAAAATGCCAAAGACGAATTTTCTATTCATTCTTTAATGATGTCCTCTTCGCAGGCAGTATACGATGAGGTAATGCAAAATCCTAATGCTTTGGGCTATGTAGGAATGGGTTTTGTAAATGATGGCGTTAAAGTATTATCTGTAGCGATTGACAACAAAGGCAGCTATATTTATCCTAGCACGGAGAATGTTTTAAAAGGACTGTATCCTATTTCAAGACCATTATATTTATATACTAATGGCGAGCCTAGTGGAGTAGTAAAAATGTTTATTGATTATGCTTTGTCTGATGATGGACAAAAGGTTGTTTTAGATACGGATTTTGTTCCGATAAAAAAATAAAGAAAAAGGGTGCAGGCTTTATGATTTTTTTTGAACTTCAAGAAGCTAATAATTAAAAATCAAGTTTTTAATTGTAAATTGAGATTTTTTTGAAAGCAGTTTCGGCTTTTCGATTTAAGATTGGAGCAAATTAAGTAGGGAAAAATTGTTTATTTTATAATACAATGCTCAACTCAACTCAAAAAATAGGGACAATATCGATTATCAATATAATTATTATGGTTCAGTAGAAGAGGGACTGTATTAAAAGTTACAGTGTTATTATTGGTAAAATTTTTTCAATAGTTTGAAATAAGAATTTTTGTTAACACAGAAAAAGCAAACTGTGTTAATGTTGTTAGTAGAAGTTTATATTCTGAATGCTCTTTAAGTAGATGATACAAAAGTATTTCGTTTAAGTGGATAATAATAAGTAGAAGTGTAGTGTGAGAAAAAATTAAAAGAGTTTAAGGCTAGTCTCTAGCTAATAGGAAGAGATAGAGGATGATTATACTGTCATGACATATCTTAAACAGTGATTATTGATATGATAAAATTGAAAAAATTAAATGTTTTTCAAAGTAGAAAGCCAATAAAGTCAATAAGTGAAATTGTTAAAATTTCTAAAATTAATGAGAAAGTTAGTTTTTTTATATCTACTATAACTATATAATAATAGAAAAAAATTTAAGAGTATTAAAAGTATATTATTAATATAATAAGCATAAAAATATAAAAGAATTTAAGGGTTAATTTATGGAAAATGATGTTTGTGAAGTTAAATAGTGTAATTTTTGGCAATTGTAGAGAAATTTTGAAATTTGAAAAATGTTGACCTGAAAATATTCACTTAATTAATATGTAAGATTGAGCAATATTTTATATGGTATTTAGGAAGGACGTATATGGTTGTGATATTTTTGTTTTGTATAGTAACGTAGGCTTTGGCTTTTGGAGATATAATCTCAGTCTAACTAAAATAGAGTGTGTTTAAAAAACAAGAAAAACATTTTAATGATATAGCAGATCTCAATTTTATGATAGATTGATATATGGTCAGTATTATATGTGGGGTTTGTTTTGGTACAAGGAGCTTTAGTTCAGAGCTTTAAAATATTTTAAAGCCAAAAAGAGAGGGGTTCTATAATTTTTTAATTTTTTTTCGTTTAAAATTTGAAATCAATTTATGAAAATATTGTTTTATGATTTTTGTAAAGCTATACAAAATTGACTCTTTAATAAATTACATACAATTTACAATTATAATTATGTTAAATAGTAAGGTGTGAGTATATAGCGAGATAGGGTTTATGAAGTATGCTAAATAATCCGGAAACATTATAAATCATAAATAGATGGTATTAAAACATATGGTATTAAAACATATTGTAATTGAGGGTTATTATTATAGACTTGCAGATTTGGAAATTTAGAACTTGATAGTAAAATTTGTGTTGCAGTTGTGTTTATAATAGCTTTAATAGCTTTAATAAAATAGATAATTTTAATAAAAGGCTGTTATGAAAAAAGTTTTAAACCTTATTGCTGAAAAGATAATTTTTATATGCGGAATAGTGTCTATTATATTCGTTGTTTTGATTTTTTCTTTTTTGCTTAAGGAAGGTTTTTCTTTTTTTAAACATTTTGGAGTTTTAAAATTTATTGGAGGACATTTTTGGTACCCATCGTCAGACTCGGCGTCGTTTGGAGTTTTGCCATTAATAGTTGGTTCAGTTTTTGTAACTATTGGAGCATGCACTATTGCTGTTCCTATAGGAGTTATGACGGCTTTGTTTATTTCTGAAATCGTTCCAAAATATATTCGCGATATTTTAAAATCTTTAGTTGAACTTATGGCGGCAATCCCCAGCGTTGTTGTAGGTTTTATTGGAATGACTACATTAGTTCCTCTGGTAAAAAGTATTTTTAACTTACCTACAGGTCTTACGGCTTTTTCGGGGTCAATAATGCTTGCCTTCATGGCTATACCAACTATAGTTACAATATCTGAAGATGCTATACGTTCGGTCCCTTATCAGTACAAACAGGGAGCTTTAGCTTTGGGTGCTACAAAATGGCAGACTTTGAGGAGAATTATTCTAAAGGCCGCTATGCCTGGAATAATCGCGGCAATAATGCTTGGTATAGGTAGAGTAATGGGCGAAACAATGGCTGTAATGATGATAACAGGGAATGCAGCTCATATTCCTCATTCTATTTTTGAGCCTGTAAGAACAATGACTGCCACAATTGCGGCTGAAATGGGGGAGACGGTAAAAGGCGACATGCACTATAAGTCTTTATTTGCGATAGGTCTTGTTCTTTTTTTAATAACATTTTTTATAAATTTTATTGCAGATTTATTTCTTGGAAAAAATAAAAATACATGATTAAACTTAACCCTAAACTGTCTCAAAAATTTTCATATACGCTGCTTTGTTTTGCTACTATTTTGGCAATAACTCCTGTGATTTTAATGGTTTTTATAATAATAAAAAATGGAGCGTCGGCTATAAGTTGGGAATTTTTATCGTCAATGCCTAAAGATGGCATGAGTGTCGGGGGGATTTTACCAGCATTGCTTGGTACTCTTTTAATAGTATTATGTGCTATTATGGTTACTCTTCCTGTAGGTGTATGCGCTGCTATATATTTAAATGAATATGCAAAAAATAATATGCTTACCAGAATAATAAAGCTTGCAATTGTTAATTTAGCCGGAGTTCCGTCTGTTGTTTACGGTCTGTTTGGGCTTGGTATTTTCGTTATGTTTTTAAAGCTAGGTGTTTCTATAATTGCAGGTGCTTTAACTTTGTCAATAATGGAGCTTCCGGTTATTATAACTACTGCTAGAAGCTCTTTAGATAGTGTGCCGTATTCTTTTAGAGAAGCAAGTTTGTCTTTAGGAGTAAGCAGATGGCAGACTATAAGACATGTGGTTCTCCCAAATGCTATACCAGGTATTTTAACGGGAACAATTTTAAGTATTGCAAGGATTTCTGGAGAAACCGCTCCTATATTATTTACTGCAGCGGCGTTTTATGTGCCTCATCTCCCTCATTCAATATTTGATCAAGTTATGGCTTTGCCTTATCACCTTTATATTATTTCAACGCAAATTCCAAACATGCCAAAAAATATTATATATGGTACGGCTCTTGTTTTGTTAATGATGGTTTTGACTATGAGCTGTATTGCTATTTTTGCAAGAATTTATTTTAGGAAGCGTAGAAAATGGTAGATAAGATAAAGATAGAAAACTTAAGTTGCTATTATAATAAAAAATGTGTTTTAGAATTTTTAAATCTTAATGTTGTTAAAAACGAAATTTTAGGAGTTATAGGCCCTGCCAATAGTGGTAAAACTACTTTTTTAAGAACGCTAAACAGAATGAATGATTTTGATGCTACATATTCAAAAAAAGGCAGTGTTTATCTTGATGATGATGATATTCTTGATATAGACGTGGAGACTTTAAGGAGAAGAGTAGGGATGCTTTTTGCTATGCCGATACCTCTTCCTATGAGTATCTATGATAATATAACTTATGCACCGAAACGGTTGGGCTTTGTTACAAAAAAAATTGATTTAGACAATATGGTTGAAAGCGTCTTAAGGAATGTTTCTCTTTGGGATGAGGTAAAAGACAGATTATGTGTTTCGGCTGTGAAGATGTCAGGAGGGCAACAACAAAGACTGTGTATCGCAAGGGTACTTGCAATCAATCCTGAAGTTATTTTATTTGACGAACCATGTTCGGGTCTTGATCCCATATCAACTGCAAAGATTGAAGAGTTAATGATAGGGCTTAAAGAAAAATATACTATAGTTCTTGTTACAAATAATGTTAAACAGGCTTCCCGTGTTAGCGATAGAACAGCATTTTTTCTCATGGGAAAACTTATAGAAGTTGATAAAACCGGTAAACTTTTTGTTTCTCCGAAAAAAAAAGAAACGGAAGATTATATTACTGGACGCTTTGGGTAATAAAATGTCAAATTATTATAGAATTTTCATTTCGGCAGGAGATCTTTCAGGTGAAGTTCATGCTTCAAATCTTATAAAAGAAATAAAAAAAATAAATCCTTTATATTTTGTTTCATCTACTGGTGGTAATAATCTTAAAGCCGTTTCAGATAATTTTATTGAAGATATAGTAAACATAAATGCTTTTGGTTTTTTGCCGATTAAACAAGTGTTTTATTTGAGAAAAGTTTTTAAAAAAATAAAAAGGCATTTTTTGGATAATCGTCCTGATAAAGTTATTCTTGTAGATTACTACGGATTTCATATACATGTTGCACGGCTTGCAAAGTCAATGGGAATTTCTGTCTTCTACTATATTAGTCCTCAAGTTTGGGCATCTCGCAGTGGTAGAATAAAAGAATTATCCAAAGTTATAAAGAAAATGTTTGTTATTTTCCCATTTGAAGAAAAACTTTATAAAGATAATAATGTTGATGCTGTTTTTGTAGGTAATCCATTGATAGATAAAATTCCTCAAAAAGTAGATTTCCAAAACCAAAATTTTAATATTTTAAACCCTCCAGTTATAGGCTTGTTTCCTGGAAGTCGTCAAAGCACAGTAAAGCGTCATATTTCTATACTGTTTGAAACTGCAAAAATATTAAAAAAGGAAATTAATGCCAGATTTGTAATGTTTTGTGTTTCAAATAAAATTAACTTTGCATTACCTGAATATATATCTTTTGACGGGTCAAAAAATTTTGAAAAAAGAGTTTCTATTGATTTTGCTATTTCTCCTTCAGGCACTGTGTGTTTGGAAAACACTTTGATGGGAATACCTATGGTTATAGTTTACAAAGTTTCGTATTTTAATTATTTTTTTATAAGGGCATTGGTTAAAATAAAATATATAGGAATAGTTAATATTTTAGCAGGAAAAAGTGTTGTTCCGGAGTTTATACAATTTGACGCAAATCCTAAAAAAATAGCTCAGTCTGTCATGGAACAGCTAAAACTGGAAAATTATTTGCCGAAAGTTCAGGAGCTTTTTTCTTTTAGAAAGTTTTTAGGCTCTCCCGGAGTAAGCAATCGAGTTGCCGAAATAATTTTGAACAGCTAGTGAAGACGAATAATTTTAAAGCAAATAAAATAACTAGATTAAGATAAAGTTAAGATAAAGCAAAGTAGTTGGATAGGTGATGCAGAGCGTGTGCAGTGAAAAATATGTTGACAGAGTATAAAATGTTTTATAAAATGTATTCTAGTTTGAGTGCATTGTCTAAGAAGAGAGGATAAAATGCTTGAGTTTAGAAAAGGCGATTTGTATATTGAAAATGTAAAACTTTCCGATGTGGCTAAAGAGTATGGAACAAGCACATATGTGTATTCAAAACAACAAATAGTAAACAATTTTGAAAATTATAAAAAAGCTATGACTTTAAGAGACGGACTTATTTGTTTTGCTTGTAAGACAAATTCCAGTGGAGCTATTTTGAAGATTCTCGCAGATATCGGAGCAGGGGCAGATACTACGTCAGGTGGAGAGATTTATAGATGTTTAAAAGCAGGTTTTAACCCGTCAAAAATAGTTTATGCTGGCGTTGGAAAGACTGTTGAAGAAATAGAGTATGCTTTAAAAAATAAGATTTTTATGTTTAACGTTGAGTCTTTTGAAGAACTTGACGCTATAGATAAAATAGCAGCCAATTTGAAGATAAAGGCAAACATTGCTTTTAGAGTAAATCCTTACGTAAATCCAGATACGCATTCTTATATAGTAACTGGTAAAAAAGGCACTAAGTTTGGTATATCTTACGAAGATGCTGTAAAAGCATATTTAACTGCAAAAAGAAAGAAAAATATAAATATTGTCGGCATACATTTTCATATAGGCTCGCAAATTCTTGAAATTGAGTCATTTGTTGTTGCTGCTAAAAAAATAAAGAAGATAGTTGATGAAGTTGAAAAAAATGGCATACGGATTTCGTATATAGATTGTGGTGGCGGTCTTGGCATTAAATATGAGAAAGGTGAAAAAGTTCCTTCTCCAAAATGTCTTATTTCTGAAATTTTTTCTGTTTTTGATAAAGATAAAAAGTTTATATTTGAACCGGGTCGTTCAATAATTGGAAATGCTGGGCATCTGTTGGCAAAAGTTTTGTATAGAAAAATGTCAGGAGGAAAAAACTTTTTTATAACCGATGCAGGAATGAATGATTTGATAAGACCAACTTTATACAACGCTTATCATGAAATAATTCCTGTCAAAAAAATTAACGCTAATGTTAAAAAAGTTAGAAGTGACGTGGTTGGTCCAGTATGTGAAAGCGGAGATTTTGTGGGTAGAAATAGGATACTTCCAATAGTTAAGCAAGGCGAGTATTTGTTAATAACTTGTGCAGGCGCTTACGGTGCCGCCATGTCTTCGGAATATAATTCCAGACCTTTGCTTGCCGAAGTGTTAATTGATGATAAACAGACAAAATTAATAAGGAAAAGAGCAAACTATAAGGATTTGATACTTAATGAAGTTTTATAAATGAGAGAGACATAATGGAGATAAAATTTTCAAAACTTAGCGCTGCGGGTAATAATTTTATATTGATAGATAATAGAGAAAATATAATTTCTGAAAAAGATTATCAAAATCTTGCAAAAAAATTGTGCGATATAAATTATTCAATAGGTGGTGATGGATTGATTTTGTTGGAAAAGAGTTTTTGTAAAGACTTTAAAATGAAGTATTTTAATTCTGATGGTTCTCTAGCTTCAATGTGTGGAAATGGTGGTAGGTCAGTTGCCAAGTTTGCTTACGATTTAGGCGTGGTAGATTTACAAATGGTTTTCGAGACTGACGCGGGAGTTATAACTGCTGAAATTTTGCCTGGTGATAGAGTTAAGCTTGATTTATATGACCCGCAAGATTTGAAAAGAAATATAAAAGTTGAGTTAAGTGATAGAAAATTTGATGTTGATTTCATTAACACAGGCGTTCCTCATGCTGTAATATTTGTTGATGATATTAAAAAGATTGATGTTTTTAGATATGGAAGGGAAATAAGACATCATAAAACATTTGCCCCCTTTGGTGCAAATGTGAACTTTGTGCAAGTTGCAAAAAATAACACTCTTTTTGTGCGCACTTATGAGAGGGGTGTTGAGCATGAAACCATGGCATGTGGAACTGGCATAATTGCTTCAGGGATCATTTCGGTACTAAAAGGGTTTGCAGAATCTTCAGTAAATGTTATTGCTAGAGGTGGGGATAAATTGTCGGTTTCTATGACTATTAACAATGATAAAATAAGTGATGTAGTTCTTGAAGGTTCGGCTATTATTTCCTTTAAAGGTATAGTAAAAGTTTAACTTATATTATGCAATTGATATGGGGGATTTATGTTTTCTGGAGTTTACACAGCACTAATAACACCTTTTAAAAAAGGAAAAGTTGATTTTGATACTCTATATAAACTGATTGAGAATCAATGTAAAGCCGGAGTAAATGGTATTGTTCCATGTGGAACGACAGGCGAATCTCCTAATTTGTCGCATGAAGAACATGAGCAAATTATAGAGTTTTGCGTCAAACAGGTAAAAGGCAAGATGAAGGTTCTTGCTGGAACAGGTTCTAATTCTACGGCTGAAGCCATACGGTTTACTCAATTTGCAAAAAAAGTCGGCTGCGATGGAGCTTTAATGGTTGCTCCATATTACAATAAACCTACTCAAAAAGGTTTATATTTGCATTTTAAGAAAGTTGCGAATTTGGTTAATATTCCTATTGTTCTTTACAATATTATGGGCAGGGCTTCTGTAAATATAGAGCCTATAACCATAGCCAAACTTTGCAAAGAGTGTAAAAACATCATTGGTGTAAAGGAAGCTTCTGGATCTTTGTCTCAAATGAGTGCCTTAAAGACTTTAGTTCCAAATATTGAGCTTCTTTCAGGAGACGACACTCTTACTCTTCCTGTTCTTTCAATAGGAGGTATAGGGGTAATTTCAGTTTTATCTAATCTTCTTCCTTTGGAAACATTATCTCTTATAAAGGCTTTTGAAGAAGGAAACATTAAAGAAGCTAAGAAAATACATTATAAACTTTTACCTTTAGTTAACGCCTTGTTTATGGAAACAAATCCCATACCTATAAAAACTGCTGGAGCTTTGCTTGGTATTTGCAGTTCAGAAATAAGGCTTCCAATGTGTAAAATGGAAAAATCTAGCAAGTTGAAGTTGAAAAAAGTTCTAAAAGATTTTAAATTATTGAAATAATTGGGGTTTATATGAAATTAGCAATTTGTGGAGCTGCTGGAAGAATGGGACAGTCTATAATTGCCATAGTTAAAGATGATTCCGAGGTTCAAATATCAGGAGCTTTTGAATTTGAAGGTAGTAAAGCTATAGGTACGGGGAGTCCTATAATACTTCCCGTAACTGATTTGGAAAAAATTTTGAAAAATACTGATGTATTGATAGATTTCACAAATCCTGAAAGTACTTTAAAAAATTTGAGTTTTGCTGTAAAACAAAAAGTGTCTGTAGTTATTGGCACTACTGGTTTTTCCAAAGAACAAAAAAAGAAAATATGTGAGGTTTCAAAAGTTATTCCTATAGTTTTTTCACCAAACATGTCGGTAGGTGTGAATATTTTATTTAAGCTTATTGAAGAGGTGGCTAAAAAAAATCCAGATTATGATATAGAAATAGTTGAGTTGCATCATAATAAAAAAAAAGACTCTCCTTCAGGAACGGCTGCAAAGCTTGCTGAGGTTGCGGCGTATTCAATAGATAAAGATATTAAAGATGTAGTTGTTTACGGTAGACATTCGGCTAATTCTGCAAGAAAAAAAAATGAGATAGGCATTCTTTCTGTAAGGGCTGGAGATATTGTCGGTGATCATACTGTTTACTTTGTAGGTTCTGGTGAAAGAATAGAATTGACACATAGAGCGCATTCCAGAGATACTTTTGCTGTAGGTGCAATTAGGGCCGCAAAGTGGGTTGTGGGCAAGAAGTTTGGGTTATATGATATGTTTGATGTGTTGTCATTAAAATAATATCCAGTTTTAATAAATTTTGTTTATTGTATGTTTCGCCATAGAGCCAAAATATTTTTTTTAGGCTTTTAGGGATGTTCATTCATGGCGTGGGCGTGGGTGTAAGGAAGGAACACAATAGTAAGTTTTGTTTAAACTTAAAGTATTTGTGTTTTTAACATTGCTATACGCATGAAGTTACACATAATATCTGGTTGTTAATTTTAAATTTTAAATATAAATAAATTTGGAGAATTAGAAAAATGGAAATTTGTTACAATGAAAAATTAAAAAAATTGCCTCCGTATCTTTTTATTGAAATAGATAAAAAGAAAAAAGAAGCAATAGATAGAGGTGCAGACATAATATCTTTAGGAGTTGGTGATCCGGATATGCCTACTCCTGAACATATAATAAAGTCTATGCAGGAGGCTGTTGCAAAGCCTTTTAATCATCAATATCCATTTGGGGCTGGTTTGCTTTCTTACAGAAAAACTGTTGTAGATTGGTATAAAAATAGATTTAACGTTGATTTGAGTACTGACGAAGTTTGTGCTCTCATTGGTTCAAAAGAAGGCATAGGGCATATTCATTTAGGGTTTATAAATCCAGGAGATATCGTTTTAGTTCCAGATCCCGGTTATCCAGTATATAATACAGGTACAATTTTTACTGATGGTATTCCGTATTTCATGCCCTTGCTCGAGAAAAATAATTTTTTACCTGATTTAAGCTCTATACCTCAATATGTCGTAGAAAATGCAAAATTGATTTTTATAAATTACCCTAATAATCCTACGGCCGCTGTTGCCTCGAAAGAGTTTTATGTAAAGCTTATAGAGTTTGCCAAAAAGAACAGTATAATCGTAGCCGCAGACGCTGCGTATTCTGAAATATACTATGACGAAAATGACAAGCCTTCAAGTTTTCTTGAGTTTTCGGGAGCTAAAGATGTCGGTGTGGAGTTTCACTCGCTTTCCAAAACATATAATATGACAGGTTGGCGTGTAGGGTGGGTGTGTGGAAATAAAGACATTGTTACAGGTATTGCTAGAGTTAAAAATAATTATGATTCTGGGGTTTTTCAAGCTATTCAAGAAGCTGCTATTACAGCTTTATCATCTTCGCAAAAATGTGTTGATGACGCTAGAAAAATATATAAAGAACGCAGAGATGTTTTAGTTGAAGGTTTAAAAAAAATAAATTGGGAGGTAAGCTTGCCTAAAGCTTCGTTTTATGTTTGGGCTAAGGTTCCAAAAGGATACACTTCTTCACAAGTAGTCTCAAAGCTTCTTGATGATGCATCCATTGTCTGCACTCCTGGCAATGGCATGGGAAAAAGTGGTGAGGGTTATGTGAGGTTTGCTTTAACTGTAGATGTCTTAAGAATTAAAGAAGCTCTGGAACGTATAAGCAAAATTAATTGGTAAAATTCTTTATATGAAACTGGCTTCAAAATAAATTTTAGAATTTTTCTACTTTTTCTTGGATTTTTGATTTTGAGTGCAGTTAGAAGCCTTATTGTCATTGGACATTTTTACCCTCAAGACAATAGTGATTGAATGGAAGGGGAGTAGTGGGAGGAAAACTTTTTCTGTATTATTATTTAAGATATTTAGATAGATGAAAATTTAACACTTGCCTCTCTTAGAACCTTATTTCGTGCTTCCTATCTATTTTTACTATGGCCCCATCCAAAATCCAGTCGTTATTGCTAGCGACTTTACTCTATTTGAACATTTTGCTTACTGTAACTGTAATATTCATTCTCCTTATCTGTCAAATATTTTTATGTTTTGGTCTTGCATAAAGTCGTTTTGAATGTTCACACATACTGTTTAGCTTTTCATACTGTTACTGTTATCGTCTATTATTTAATCCAAATTTGTTCTAAACTTGTGCTTATCTATTTGAAATTAATATAATGGCCATCAGACACAAGACATGTGTCGATGAGTGAGTCCACGTCTCTTGTTGACTTCACTATATATTTTTTATTTTCTCGTCCTAATTCTGTGCATTAGTGTATAACCTTGGAGTATATAAAGTTGGTGCCATTAAAGGTGTTTTATAATTTGATAGTAAGCCTGCTGTCATTTTTTTCTACATGTTGGCGGTATAGTAGAATAAATAGTATATAGCACTCACCTTATTGGTTCATTTTGGTGGTTATTATATATCAAAAGATCTCTAATAATTCTTTTTACGATTGCGCCTCTCAATATTTTAACTTTTCTTTTACGTATTCATGATGAATATTTTCTCTATCACTCATTGGCTTTTGAAAGTGGTCATATAGCTACATTGATACCAAAGCTACTAATACATTAACAATAGTAGTTTCATAATTTTTCTTTCCTTTTTTTTATTTCTATATATTATTAATTTTGAATTTATTAATTATAATTATATAATATAAATTTTAGTTTGTTAAAACTTTGTGAATTATAGTAGCTAAAATAATTAAAACTGAACTAACTGAATTCATAAATTTTTAAACAATCAAATTTTATAAAATGCTAAAATATTAAATGTATATATTGTATATAATATTTATAGAAAAATTATGGAAAA
>JAISEE010000009.1 GCA_031264325.1 Endomicrobium sp.
ATACTCATTTTTAACACTATTTGAAACAACTACTAAAAGCGGGAGACGGGAATCGAACCCGCGTAGTCAGCTTGGAAGGCTGAAGCACTACCATTATGCTACTCCCGCAAACAAAACTACAAATATTAAATTACATGGGGGTGGATGGATTTGAACCACCGAAGGGCAAACCCGCCAGATTTACAGTCTGGTGCATTAAACCACTCTGCCACACCCCCATCACTCAAAATATCAAAAGAACAATCCTCAAATACTCAACTACGAAACCTGAAAATTATTACGAAACCTGAAAATTATAACACAAATTCAACTCTGTTGTCAAATTAGATATTTAAACACAAAAAAACCTGCAATTAACATAGTAAAAAATATCAAAAAAAGAATATTAAAATATTTTTCTATAACATTTTGTATTTTTTCCCCAAAAAATCTAATAGCAACAGCAACAATAAAAAACCTGCCTCCTCGCCCTAATATAGAAGCGATTATTAAAGTTGGCAAAGATAATCTAAACACCCCAGCGCTTACAGTTAAAATTTTGTAGGGTATAGGCGTAAAAGATCCAGCGAAAATACTCAAAAAAGCATAGTTGAAATATTTTTCGCCAACAACAGACATTGCATGATGTAAATCATAAAAATTTATTATGGCAAGTCCTACAGTATCATAAAAAATTCTACCTATACAATACCCCACCAATGCTCCACAAACTGAACCTACAGTGCAAATTAAAACCTTCTTGTACCAACTTTTTGGTTCAAAAATAACCATTGGAATTAACAAAACATCCGGAGGTATCGGAAAAACAAAGCTTTCTAAAAAAACAATACCAAATAAAGCGTAATTTGAATTTTTTGTTTTAGACCAATGCAGAGCCCAATCATATAATCTGCGCATAAACTTAAAAGGCATATCTATTATTCTTTTCATATATAAATTATATCATATTCAATTATTATAATGAACAGTATATGAGCAGTTTTTAATCACAAAACAACGAAATTAATGGCTTTTGACAATTTTTAAAATTTTTAATAAAATTCAAATTATCTATATATTTATGATTATGTGTTAATGTGCTGTAAATAAAAAAATTTCAACAAAATTATATTTTTCTCATAATTAACATACCAGACCATCCAATTTAATATACACCTATATCACACAATACATAAAGATAGCAGGGTTATATTATGGTTGTTCGATATGTTTTGGGTTAAATAGAAAGATACGTTGAAATTATAAGTGTAGAAATGTCTAAAATTATATCAATCTTTCAATTAATACAAAAAAACATAAATAAATATAAACTCTATAAAATATATTCTAAACAATTATGAAAATTCCTATCGCAAAAAGCTCTCACAATGCGAAAGAAATGACATTGGCAAACTTACCCATTTAGGGCTTTAAAAGGTCTACAAAAACACAAACTGCAGAAAAATCTATAAATACTGAATTACTTTATCATTGTAAAGCGAAAATAGGCATTTATTAGACGAAACATTGCGAGATCATCTTACAATGATATAAATATTTTTATTGAACTCGAATACGGTTTTGAAAGTAAAAAAATGAAAAAAAATAGAATCTATAAAATATATGAAAACGCATACAGCAATTCTCTATAAAAATACTTCAAGAGCTGAAGCAACAGCTTATAGTCGCATAGGGCTTTAATTATTTAATTATAAGTAATTATATTAGTATTATTATAAAATTATAAAAAACTTACATATTTAGCTCTTGTTTATCGATATTATTACAATACAAAAATTTCAGAAAAAACTGAAGAATATCAAAAAATTTGTTTGGAAATAAGTTTTATTTTTCTAACTAAAATTTCGAACAAAGAGAAAAGCTATAAAAATAAGAACAAATAATTTCTCAATCAAATAACTACATTACATATATAATTACATAATTATTACAAAATATTTCCAAAATTTCTTATACTTTTAAAATCAAAATCACTAAAACTATGAAACTTAAAAGCTTAATTTTACAAATCTTTTTTAAAATAATACTATAAAAGTCAGATGTTTTTAAGTCGCTCTTTTAGCAACTCCGCCTTTAGCCAAACTTGCTTGTGAATAAATCACTCTCAAAGCAAAAACAATAAAATTTGACTTTCATCATCAAAAAACATATAATACTTTTTTATGTTGGCGGCGTAGCTCAGAGGTAGAGCAGAGGATTCATAAGCCTTTGGTCGTAGGTTCAATTCCTACCGCCGCCATTAAGTGTTTTTGAAACACCGTCAGAATTTTTTAATCTTAAATTTTTTCTATAAATACTCAATAATTCATAAAATTATTACACAAAAATAGCTTGGCAAAAGGCGCTAACGTAAGTATAAATATTAAACACAATGCATCATAATACATAATATATTATGTATTATGATGCATTGTGTTTATGTTACTCTGTATTTGAAGGAGTATTATAGTATGAAAACTAAAATAGCAATTAAAGCAATAAAGCTGTATCTGTTTTAATTGCCTTTCTGCTATTTCTTTTATACTTTTCTATTTCTTTCTAATGGATAGGATAGGTATTCATCCAAATATTGCTCCACTTAAGCCTTATCGCTTCTATTTTACCTTTCAACACTCCGCTGCGTAACTACTTCGGGCATTAACGTTAAACTCTTGCAAAAATTCTTTTATCTTTACAACCTTCACCCTTTCCCATTGCCCCCCCCTATTTGTTAAAAAAGTTTTATCTATAATTTGCTCATTGCTTTCTCAATGGCGGATTCTGTTACCGTTTGCAATTTATCCGATGTAAAAATAAACGTTTTATATTACCTTAGCCTTCTTTTTGTACTTAAATTTAAAACACACTCTTTTTATATTGGTAAAATTACTCCAAAAGGCGTTAAAACACTTCAAAAAAATATTGAGTATGATATTTATGCTGGAGGTAAGATATAAATTAACAATTTAAAATAAAATTACTAAGTTAATATAAAACAGGTATTATGAAAGCGAAACACAAAAACGTAAACGATTGAAGTCGCTTCATATAAAAAACAAAAAAACTGTAGTTAGGTTTCTTTCTCATGTGGGCTTCTCCAGTAAAACTAAAAGATGTTACATTTCAAACATTTTGCAACAAGTATCTCAACTATATAAACTAATGAAAGAGAGAACGCACGGCTTTAATAGATAGTTACGCTATAAAAAGAATGCTTATGTACTTAGAACAATGCAGAATAATCAGGCTTAAAGATATTAATTCCAAACATACTTTACAAAAATCCAACTTTTAATTTCATTTATAGTTTTCATTTGGAAATTATTTTAATAGTTTTTTCAAATCATCAATAAACTTATCAAACATTTTTACTTTATCGCTTTCCTCAATATTGGTTTCGCTCAGAACATAACTACCATCCGTGTCCACCTCAACAATAGCTCGTCCTTTCTTTGCAGGGTTTTTAATTGTCAGCGTTCCATCTCTTCATCCGGCGTTAGAAAATAAACTTTGATATGCTTTGTCACCTCATCACAAGCAAGTTTGATTTTCCAATAACCAGTTTGAGCGATTCTTTCCCGTAAAGTTACTTTGCTTGATAAAACAGCGACAATCATACTTGTTTTTGGATCGTAAATAATCAAATCAGCGTCAGGCAAATGCGAACCAAGCTCACCATAATCAACGCTCAAATTTCTTTTTACCAAACTCAGTTCTTTGGATAAGTTAGCACCATTTGTTCGCTCTAACCTATTGCCATTTACAACCTGTAACGCTAAAGTCCTAACCTCGTCGCTAATAATATATTCAATCAACTTTTCAAAATTTTTTCCTTTAAAAGCACGCCAAGATTGCTCATGATCATTACCTCTAAAATCTCTTTTATGTTGATCTTTAGCTTCCTTCAAAACATTTGAAATATGGCGAACGGCAATTTTTTGAAAGAGTTTCCCTTTTGATAATATCAACAATTCTTAATCCCAAATTTTACAATTGCTCTGCAAAAAACTTCAGCATTCAATATTTCAACTACCTTTAAACTGATATTACCGATAACAATACAAATTTTACCTTTTAGCATTCTTTTCATTTCAACAAAAGCCTGATTCATTTCGCTAAAATAGGTAGAAACTTCCCCTGTGTTCTGATATCTCTTTTTAACAACTCATTCCTGGACTTATATCAACCCCCAACTAAGCAACCTAAAACAGCATCCAACATAACTTTTTGATTCAACAAATATTGTCCTGCAACTGCCAAAAGGATCAACAATTAATCTCCTTCTTTGGATGTTTTATCCACCAAGCGAAAAACTACTTGAAGAATAAATTTAACGGGCAACATTTTAAATTGGTGAAACTAATAAAACAAGTGCTTCCTCAGCTAAACTAAAACTCCGTCAACATCACAAACTTCATCTATAACTCTACAAAAATTTTCCCCTAAACGCCAAATCTGTAAACAATTTTATAATATATTAGTTTTTTAGCATTTAGAAAAAGCTTTGTTATAATAAAAGCAACATTAGATAATTTAAAACTCTGCAACATTTTGTATCTTATTTTGATGAAATAGTTAATGACGTCTGTTTCATTTAGAAATTGTTTAGTAATTAATAATTTAATATAATTTATATAAAATACTTCATATTTTTGATTTTTAAATTAGAAGTAACTATATAGCATAAAAAAAGAAATAGATATTATATATATGCGAAAATCCCTACTGAACTTCAAAGTTAGACATAGTTGAAATAAAGTTAGACAAATATAAAAAAGAAAAAACAGGGGTCATATTGGTACTTGACAGACTTGAGGCACTTTGGCAATCGGGTAAAAGAAAAGTACTTCTCTTATTACAAAGTTACAAAATCCTTATCAAGTTTTAAACTTGACACGTTCACCTTTAGAGACATTGAAAAATTTAATTCGCGACTAAATTCCGTTAAAAAGTTGGCTTTGCCATTTATAGAAAACTTTTTTTGCTTGGCGAAAAGCGAACTTAAAAATTCTGAAGCCATAATATACAGAAAAGGCACTACTCTTAAAAATATTGGGAAAAACTTATTAATTGAAAAAATATTAATTGAGCCTTTATATCTTAAAATATGTCAAACTTTATCACAGTAAAATTGGAATCAAACTAAAAAATTTTTTCGAATAGAACGTTAAGAACCATAGACTGCATTGCTCAAATGAAAAAACTAAAAACTTTTTTAAACCGACATAATAGATGGACGTATTAAAACATCAACTAGAGTAAGTATAGAAAAAATGCTATTATAACTTCATGAAAAAAATAATAACTATTCGTTTAAAAGAACATAAATACAATATACTCATTTCTCAATCAACAAATGATTTTTTTTCAATTATAAAAAACCAAACAAAAACTTTCTTTATAGTTACTGATACAAATATTGCAAAGCTACATTTAAAATATTTGGTAAATCTATTTAAACAACACGGTTATAATGCAAAAACAGCTGTTATAAATGCCGGGGAAAGCGGTAAAAGCATAAAAAATCTTTCATATCTATACGATAAAGCTCTTGAGGTAGGAATTGATAGAAAAAGTTGTGCAATAGCTTTTGGCGGTGGAGTTGTAGGAGATATAACTGGATTTTTTGCTGCAACTTATATGAGAGGAATTGATTTTATTCAAATTCCAACAACACTTCTTGCCATGACAGACTCTTCAATAGGTGGCAAGACCGCAGCTAACATACCTTGTGGAAAAAATATAGCTGGTGTTTTTTATCAGCCTAAACTTGTATGGATAAACACTTTTTTCTTAAAGTCTCTCCCTAAAAGGCAGGTAAAAAACGGACTTGCAGAAATTATAAAATATGCTTTTATTTTTGATTATAAATTTTACAACTATTTGACAAATTTATTTGGAAATAAAACTATGTCATCAAAGGATTTTGATTATATGGTTTATAAAAGTTGTTCCTATAAAGCAAAAATTGTTGAAAAGGACGAAAAGGAAACAAATGGAATCAGGGCTGTATTAAACTTTGGTCACACTTACGCGCATGCACTTGAAACTGCAACTCATTATAAAAAAATTTTACACGGTGAAGCTGTGGCAGTAGGAATGCTCTTTTCAACACAACTTTCTTTGAAATTAAAACTGTGTGGAAAAGAAACATACAACAAAGTGAAAAAGTTACTGAAATTGACAATGTTTGATTTAGATATAAAAAATAACCCAAAACAACTTCTAACACTTATGAAAAAAGACAAAAAATCTGTTAACGGCAATATCAACTTTGTTCTTATTAAAGATATAGGTAGAACTGTCAACAAACAAGTAAACGATAATATTGTACTTAATGTTTTAAAGGGTAAATAAATGAAAAAAAAAATACTTGTGTTAAATGGTCCAAATATAAATATGCTCGGTAAAAGGGAGCCTGAAATATATGGAAATATTAATCTTTCTGATATTGAGAAACAAATTAGCGATCTTGCAAAAGAATTAAAAATTGAGGTTGAGTTTTTTCAGTCAAATCATGAAGGGGAAATTATAGACAAAATTCAAAATTGCTATAAAAAAATTTTTGGAATTATTATAAATCCCGCAGCTTTTACACATACATCTGTTGCCATAAGAGATGCTTTGGCAACAGTCTCAATTCCTACGATAGAGGTCCATATTTCAAATATTTATGCAAGAGAAAGCTTTAGACATAAATCTTATATTTCTGCTATAGTTTTTGGACAAATTTCAGGACTTGGTACAGATGGATATCTTTTCGCTTTAAGGACATTAGCAAATTTAGAATAGAGGAGGTAATATTAACAAAACATGGACTTTAAACAACCTACGCTTTGTTAATATTTATTTTAGCTAAAAACTTTTTCTTCAACAAGCTTAGCTATTATATGTATCAAAAGTATATGACATTCTTGCGTTCTTGATGTAACTTTAGATGGCGCACAATAGCATAAATCACACATATCATTCATTTTTCCGCCATCCGAACTTGTCATTCCTATTGTAAATACCCCCAAATTTTTAGCAACTTTCAAAGCATTTATAACATTTTTTGAATTGCCACTTGTTGATATGACTATAAAAATATCACCTTCTTGCGCAAAAGCTTCCAACTGCCTGCTAAAAGAATAATCATAACCAAAATCATTGCCTATTGCGGTCAAAGAAGATACATTTTCATTTAAAGTAATAGACGCAAGAGCTGCTCTACTTTTTTCAAAACAAACCACCATCTCAGCAGAAAAATGCAAGGCATCAGAGGCTGATCCACCGTTTCCACATATAATAGTCTTTTTATTATTTTTGTAAACTTCAACAACTTTATTCGCAACATTATAAATGTAATCAATTTGGACATCTTCAAGCATTTTTTTCTTTGCTTCAATGCTATTATTTATAAGGACTTTAATTACTTTTTTGTCATTGTTTTCCATTATTCCACACTTTGTTTCCCAAATATATGTTTTGAAAGAAAATCCGTACTTACTTTTCCACTGCAGAATTGTTCATTATCCATAATCTTAACATGCAGAGAAGATGTATTTTTAACATTTTCTATTTCTACTTCTCTCAAAGCTCTCTGCATTCTTGTAATAGATTCTTTTCTGTCTGTTCCAAAAGATATAATCTTTGCTATTAGGCTATCATAAAATGGAGAAATTGTATACCCTGAATAAATATGCGTGTCAACTCTAATTCCAGGGCCTCCAGGTAAATATAATTTACCTATTTTACCAGCCGAAGAGATAAAGTTTTTATCTGGATCTTCGGCATTTATTCTGCACTCTATGGCATGACCTAATATCTTTACTTTTTCAGAAACAACATAAAGTTTTTCTCCTGCGGCAAGCTTTATCTGTTCTTTTACAAGATCTATTCCTGTAACCATTTCAGTTATAGGATGTTCAACCTGAATTCTAGTATTCATTTCCATAAAATAAAAATGACCTTTCTTATCCACAAGAAACTCTACCGTACCTACGGTAATATATTTAACTGCGGAAGCGATATTCTTTGCGGTCTTACCCATTTTCTTTCTAAAAGATTCGCTTATTAATGGAGATGGACTCTCCTCAACAAGTTTTTGATGTCTTTTTTGTACTGAACAATCTCTCTCAGGCAGATAAGCAGTTTTGCCGTACTTATCCCCAAGAATTTGAAATTCTATATGATGAGGCTCCTCAATATATTTTTCCATATATACATCAGAATTACCGAATGCAGCCTTAGCTTCAGTCTGAGCTATTGCAATAGCATTTTGAAGAGTTTTTTCGGAAGTTGCTATTCTCATTCCTTTTCCACCACCACCTGCAGTAGCTTTGATTATTACAGGATACCCTACCTTTTTTGCCATAGCAAAAATTTTAGGATCGTCAATACTTATATGACCATCAGAGCCTGGAACTACAGGAACACCCAATTTTTTCATAAGCCCAATAGCGACTATTTTATCTCCCATATTTTTTATAGATTCTTTTGAAGGTCCAATAAACTTTAAACCACAAGCTTCGCAAACCTCGACAAAATAAGCATTTTCAGATAAAAACCCATATCCTGGATGAATAGCGTCAGCACCTGAAATTTCTGCTGCAGCTATGATATTTGGTATATTGAGATAACTATCCGAAGCACTTGCCTCGCCGACGCATACAGACTGCTCAGAAAGCTTTACATGCATGCTATCTCTGTCAGCCTCTGAATGTATAGCAACCGTCTCAATCCCAAGTTCTCTGCACGCTCTTATTATTCTGCACGCTATTTCACCTCTATTTGCAATTAAAACCTTTTTAAACATCTTATCTCCTGTTTGTTACAAAAAAACAGCAATTGAATCGAAATGTTTGATAAATTATTTGTTCGTATCAACTAAAAATAATTTTTGACCATACTCAATAGCTTGACCGTTTGAAACAAAAACTTTTACTATTTTACCTTTAACTTTAGCTTTTACGTCTTTAATAATCTTCATTATTTCTATTTGACCAATTTTTTGATCAAATGTGACATTGTCGCCTTCTTTTACAAAAAAAGAATTATCAGCACCAGAAGTACTCATAAAGGTGCCTACCATTGTCGATTTAATTAAAACTATAGAATCTTTTTTTTCCATCTTTTTATTTTCAGCAACAACTTTTTTGACAGATACAGTAGGTGTTGTGGCTGTGCCTTCTATTTCAAATTTTTTAAAATACAAAAAATGGTCTCCGTTATGATATTTCACTTCTTCAATATCTGTATACCTGACTGATCTTAAAAATTCCTTTATTTCCTGCAGACTCATTTTAACCTCACTATATCCTCGTCAAAACGAATTAATAACGAATAATATTAAATTTTCATGACAAATTTTTTACACAGGCTTTGGACTATACTCTCTCTACATACTCTCCAGTCTTTGTATCCACTTTTATTTTATCGCCTTCTTTAATAAAAAGAGGAACACGAACGTCCGTGCCTGTTTCAAGTTTTACCATTTTTGTAAGGTTAGAAACTGAATCACCCTTGATTCCTGGTCCTGCTTCAGCTACTGTCATTTCTATTATTATTGGAAGATCTATGCTAATAAGTTCATTTTCAAGATATATGGCTTCAACTTCAAGATTTTCTTTAAGATAATTTATTTTATCTCCTAGCAGTTCTGAAGGAACACTTATCTGTTCATACGTATTCATATCCATAAAATTAAAATTTATGCCCTTTTTGTACAAAAAATGCTTTTTATGTCTTGTAACACTTAAAGTTTCAAACTTTTCTCCTGACTTAAAAGTACGATCAATAGTACAACCTTTCTTAAGATGCCTTAACTTAACGCGCATTATAGCTCCACCTTTTCCTGGTTTATGATTCTGAAACCAAGTAATCTGATAAGGATTGCCATCTACTAAAATATTAAGTCCATTTTTAAAATCCGATGTTGAAATCATCTTTTCCCCCTATTAACTAATATGTTGCTGAAGTCAATACTTCACAACCATCTTCTTTTATAAGTATTGTATCTTCTATCCTAACACCAAATTTTTGTTTAATATATATGCCAGGTTCTACAGTAACAGTCATTCCTGTAAAAAAAACGCCTTCAGCATTTGAAGATAACGAAGGCGTTTCATGGATTTCTATTCCAACTCCATGTCCAATGGTATGTATAAACTTATCTTTGTATCCGGCAGATTCTATAACATTCCTTGCAGTTTTGTCAGCCCAAGCAATAGGTAAACCCGCCCTTATTCCTTTCAACACAGCTTCCTGCGAATGTTTAACAACATTCCAAATATGTTTACGATTATCATCAACTTTATCTAAAAAATATGTACGCGTCAAGTCTGAACAATAACCATTGTAGATACAGCCTATATCTATCATTACAATATCATTTTGAACTAACTTTTTACCAGAGCTTCTATGATGAGGATTTGCAGAATTTTTTCCAAAAGCTACTATAGGAGTAAAACTTTCGGTTACGTGATTTTTTAAAAATAATTCAAGAATTTTATAGTGAACATCTAGTTCGCTAAGTCCCGATTTAAGTTCTTTTCTGACAGTGTCACAAATACTTGAAACTATTTTACACGATTTTTTTAAATTTTCTATTTCGTTATTTTTTTTTATCATTCTTGCACTGTCAAGTATGCCTATCTTTTTTTTAACTTCTATGCCATTTTGACTTAATTTTTCACTTAAAACAATAAAATCCAAAGCTATCATATATTTCGGATCAATAAACAATTTTTTTGCATTATTTTTTTTTAAGATTTCTAAAACAGTTTTATAAAAATAAACACTGACATATATATCAGCAGTGTTTATTTCAAAAAAAAATTCTCTTGCTTGATTTTCTACCATCTTAGAACAAATAACATAAGCTTTGTCGACAACATATAAAAACCAAAAACCACAAAAATCAGCATTCGTAAGATAAAAAATCTCCTTTGGATCGGTAAATAAAACACATTTCGTTTTCGCAATGCTAGTACTTATTATTTTATTTATGTCTTTTTTACTGTTTTTTATTTTCAATTATTTCTCCCGAAAATAAAATGATGTTTTTTTTGCATGTATACCAATACTTGACAATTATATAATTATTTTATTAAATAATAAAGCAATCGTTGAAAGTGGTTGTAATCTTAGTGTTTGCTAATGTAATGCAGACAAAAAAAAGGAGTTGCAGTAATGGCACAAGGTAAAGTTAAGTGGTTTAACGACCAAAAAGGGTATGGATTTATTTCTAATGATGATGGAACAGGTGATGTTTTTGCACACTACTCAGCTATTCAATCTGAAGGTTTCAAGTCATTAGCAGAAGGTGACAGTGTTGAATTTGAAGTTGTAAATTCTGACAAAGGACCTAAAGCAGCAAACATAAAAAGAATTTAAATTTGCTCTAAACCTTCTTAAAGACAGGATTTGAAAAATTTTTCAAATCCTGTCTTTTTTTCATTTATTACCTTTATTGCCCTGCAGGGAGCTTGATAGTTTATTTATAAAAAAAGATAAGAACCAGCCTTTTGTGAACTCAAAGGCTGGTTCTTATCTTTTTTTAAGAATATTATACTAATTATTAATACTCTGGCATTGGAGGCATTCCTGGGCCCATCGACGTCTTAGAAGATTTTTCAGGAATATCTGTTACTAACGTTTCAGTCGTTAAAACAAGGCCTGCTATTGAAGCAGCATTTTCCAATGCAGTTCTTGCAACTTTCGCTGGATCTACAATACCGACTCTTATCATATCAACATATTCATTACTATCAGCATTATACCCGAAAGCAGCATCTTTTGAATTTTTTATTTTATCTACTATTACAGAAGCTTCAAGACCTGCATTTTCTACTATCATTCTTATAGGCCCTTCAAGAGCCTTAAGAACAATTTCAATGCCTGTCTTTTCGTCTACATCATTAGATTTAATTCTCTCCAAAACAACTTGAGCCTTTAAAAGAGCTACACCGCCACCTGCAACTATACCTTCCTCTACCCCTGCCCTTGTTGCATTTAAAGCGTCTTCAACTTTAAACTTCTTTGTCTTCATTTCAGACTCAGTCGCAGCACCTACATTTACCACAGCTACACCACCAACCAATTTCGCAAGTCTTTCCTGAAGTTTTTCTTTATCATATTCAGACTTTGTATCTACAACCTGCTTACGAATTTGAGATATTCTTAACTCAATTTCCTTCTTATCGCCAAGCCCTGAAACTATTGTTGTATTTTCTTTGTCAACAACAACTCTCTTTGCCTGACCAAGGAGCTCTATTGTAGCACTATCAAGTTTCAAACCTGTTTCTTCAGTAATAACTGTCCCGCCAGTAAGAATTGCTATATCTTGAAGCATTTCTTTTCTTCTATCACCAAACCCTGGAGCTTTTACAGCTATAGCTTTAAGTGTCCCGCGAATTTTATTAAGCACCAAAGTTGCAAGTGCTTCGCCTTCAATATCTTCTGCAATTATAATAAATGGTTTTCCAGTCTGAATAACTTTTTCAAGCAAAGGAAGAATTTCCTGCATTGAAGAAATTTTCTTATCTGTAATTATTATATAAGGATTTTCTAAAATACCCTGCATCCTTTCTGTATCAGTTACAAAATAAGGAGAACTGTAACCTCTATCAAACTGCATGCCCTCAACAACATCAAGAGTCGTTTCGGAAGATTTACCTTCCTCGACTGTTATAACACCATCTTTACCTACTTTCTCCATAGCATCTGCTATCAAGCTACCTATTTCTTTGTCATTTGCAGAAATTGAAGCAATCTGAGCAATTTCTTCTTTATTTTTAACTTGCTTTGCTATCTTCTTAACTTCTTCTATAACCGCTGCAACAGCTTTATCTATACCTCTCTTTATATGATTAGCATTAGCTCCTGCAGTAATATTCTTAAGGCCTTCATTTATTAAAGATTGAGCCAAAACTGTAGCTGTTGTCGTTCCATCGCCGGCTATATCGTTTGTCTTAGAAGCAACTTCTTTAACAAGCTGAGCTCCCATATTTTCAAATGGATCTTCAAGCTCTATTTCTTTGGCTATTGTTACTCCATCATTAGTAACGATTGGAGAACCAAATTTTTTATCCAAAACGACATATCTGCCTTTAGGTCCAAGAGTAACCTTAACTGCATTTGCAAGTTTATCTACACCGGCTTTCATAGCCTTACGAGCATCATCGTTATAAATTAACTGTTTTGCCATAGAATTTCTCCTTTTTCTGTTTTCCTGTTTTTCTGTATTAGCAATTATTCAATTATTCCTAAAATATCGTCCTGAGACATTATAAGATACTCTTTGTCATCAAATTTTACTTCAGTTCCTGAGTATTTTCCATACAAAACTTTATCTCCTACTTTTACCTCCAAAGCTATTATCTTTCCATCTTCGGTTTTCTTACCCCTTCCTACAGCTACAATTTCCCCTTCTTGAGGTTTTTCTTTAGCGGTATCTGGAATAATTATTCCGCCTTTTTTTACTTCTTTCACTTCTGCAGGCTTAACTAAAATCTTTTCGCCAAGTGGTTTAATCATTTCACTTCCTCCTTATATTTTTGCGCTGTTTTAAATAAACATTTTTAGCGCTTTAGTCTAATGACTGCTATTATACAACTAAAACTACGCATTGTCAAGATCGTTGAAACAATACACGCATTTTACACTTAAAAATTTAACTTTCAAAATTAACTACATTTCTGCTATTTCTATAGAGCGTTTTAAGTTAAATTCTTCTTTATATAATGCGCTGCCAACAATCGCACCAAAAACACCACATTGTTTAAGCTTAATAACATCATCTTCTGTTTTTATACCTCCCGAAGCTATAATTTTAATATTTTTATTCTTTTCCAAAAGCTTTTTTATTCCTTTATAGTCAGGTCCATAAAACATCCCATCTCTGAAAATATCTGTATATAAAATACTTTGAACACCTATCTCCTTAAGACTATCAACCAACTTTAATACATCAATAGAAGTTATATCATTCCAACCATTAACAGCTACTTTCCCATCTTTTGCATCAACAGCAACAATAATTCTTTCTTTACCATGTTCTTTTATAGACTCTTTTACAATCTGAATATTAGAAACAGCAAGGGTGCCTAATACTATCTTTGCAACTCCCAGACTAAAAATTTCAGATATTTTTTCTAAACTTCTTATGCCTCCTCCTACATGTATAGGTATATTTACATCACTGCATATCCGTTTAATAATTTCTTTGTTTTTGCTTTCTCCATTAAAGGCGCCGTCTAAATCAACAACATGTATACATTTTGCTCCACAAGATTCCCATGTTTTTGCAACGCTTACAGGATCGTTAGAATAAATAGTTTCATACTCCACCTTTCCTTGTTTTAATCTTACGGAATTACCTTGTCTTATATCTATGGCAGGAATTAAAATCATTTTCTTTCCTCTTTTTTATTACCTTCAATAACATAACGTTCTTGAAGTTTAATATTTATATCTTTTAAACTTATATCTTTATTTTGCATCAAAACAAGAATATGATAAATTAAATCGCATATTTCTTCAATCAAGTTTTTTTTATTTTCATTTTTTGCAGCGATAATAATTTCTGAAGATTCTTCTCCAACTTTTTTGCAAATTTTATCAATCCCCTCGCTAAACAAATAATTTGTATAAGAATTCTTGACTGGATTTTTTATCCTGTCTAAAATACGACCACAAATATCCTCAATTATACTTTTTTGAAAATTACAAGAAATTATTTCATTAAAAAAACATGAAAACTTTCCTGTATGACATGCAACACCGGACTGTTCCACTAAAATCAAAAGAGCATCACCATCGCAGTCTAAATACATGCCTTTTATTTTCTGAACACACCCTGAAATTTCTCCTTTATGCCACAGTTTCTTTCTGCTGCGCGAATAAAAATACGTTTCGCCTTTTTCAAGTGTAAGATTATAACTTTCTTTGTTCATATATGCTAACATCAATACTTCTCTTGTTTTATAATCCTGAATAATCGCCACAATTAAAGGCGTTTTATTAAAGTCTATCATTGCTATATCCCCTTCTTATAGGAATTTTACTTTTAATCATTTCTCGTTTTATATCGTATATAGTTGTGGTTTTATAATGCAGTATAGACGCTACTAAAGCACCAGAACATTTTGTTTTTTTAAACATATCAACAATATCAAACGCATTTCCGCATCCTCCACTTGCGATAATAGGCATATTTATGCAATTTGCAACTTTTTTCAATGTTTTAACATCATACCCTATTTTTGTTCCATCTGTATTTATTGACGTAAGCAAAATTTCTCCCGCGCCTAAAGCCTCACATTTTTTTACCCAATCAATTAATTTTACACCAGTATCAAACCGACCACCATTTATAAACACATTTTCTCCATCGGTATCAATAGCAACAACAACACATTGTGTTCCAAATTCTTTTACTGCTTGCAAAATAATGTCTGGATTTTTAACAGCTGCTGAATTTATAGAAACTTTATCTGCACCCAACCTCAAAATATTACGAAAATCATCTATTGAGCATATACCTCCACCGATTGTTAATGGTATTCTTAATGTCGACGATGCTCTTTTTAATATTTCACCTGCTATAGCACGATTTTCACATGTAGCCGAAATATCTAAAAATACTATTTCATCAGCCCCCTGTTTTTCATATTCTTTTGCAAGAATAACGGGATCTCCTACATCGATTAGATTTAAAAAATTAATACCCTTTACAACTTTTCCATCTTTTATATCCAAACATGGAATTATTCTTTTTTTAAGCATTTATTACCCCTCTATACCACAATACCATTCCTCCAAAAGCCTAAGTCCGTATTTCCCACTTTTTTCAGGATGAAATTGAAACCCAGTTACATTTTTGTATTTGACTATAGCTGGTATTCTAACTCCACTATACCCTGCATAAGAAACTATATATTCAGATGCAGTATTTGCCATATATGAATGAACAAAATATACGTCTTCTCCAATATTTAAATTGTTCCAGCCTATATGGGGAAGCCTTGCATTAACAGGTATTTTTATAATTTCCCCTTTTATAAACCCCAAACCTTCAGTTTCTTCACCTTCATAACTCCTTTCAAATAAAATTTGCATACCTAAACATATTCCCAAAATAGGTTTATCAATATTTTTTAAAATATCAAATAACCCAACCGCCTTTAAATTTTCTATAGCAGTTTTAAAAGCACCAACTCCAGGTATAATAATGGCATTGCATAAAGCCACTATTTTGACATCATTTGTTAATTTGGCTTCAATACCTAATTCTCTGCAAGCCGACAATAAGCTTTCTGTATTGCCGGCTTTATAGTCAATAATTGCTATCACCTATATAGCTCCTTTTGAAGAGTTTATTCTGCTTCCAACTTTTCCAACTGCTTGCCCTAGCGCACTTCCAAAACCCTTAAAAACAGCTTCTACTATGTGATGAGTATTTTTACCATACTCAAGATTAACATGAAGCGTTATTGCCGCATTTACAACAATAGCTCTAAAAAACTCTTCAACTAATTGAGTTTCAAAATCTCCTACTCGTTCAGTCGAAAAATTCACATTAAAAACTAAATAACCACGCCCTGAAATATCTAAATTCACATTAACTAAAGCCTCATCCATAGGTAAAAAACAACCTCCAAACCGAACTATTCCCTTTTTATCTCCTAGAGAATTTTTTAAAACTTGTCCAAAAACTATACCAATATCTTCAATAATATGATGCGCACCAGTATTTAAATCACCTGTACAAAAAAGTTTAATGTTAAAGTTAGCATAAAAAGCTAAAATATTAAGCATATGGTCAAAAAAGCCAATTCCGCTACTTCCTTTAAATTCCCCCACTCCATCAAGATTTAATTTTATTTCTATTTTTGTCTCTTTGGTACTACGTTTAATCTCACATATTCTCACTTATAGCTCCTTTTAAAACGAATATTTGCCGCAACTGCATGAGCGTCTAAACCTTCTAATAAAGCAAAAGATGTAACGTCTTCTTTAAATTCCAATAACACATTTTTCGGATAATAATTATACGAAGTTCTCTTTACGAAGTCATATACACCCAATGGCGAAGCAAACCTAGCCGTACCTGCCGTTGGCAATACATGATTAGTTCCACCAGTATAATCACCAAGCACCTCGGGAGAATTGTGTCCCAAAAAAACTGTTCCAGCATTTTTAACTTTAGTTAGCATTTCCAAAGGATTTTTGGTCATTATTTCTAAATGCTCCGGAGCAATTAGATTTGATATCGCAAAAATATCGTTAATAGATTTTGCTATGACACATATTCCATTACTTTCTAGCGCATTCTTTGCTATTTTTTTGCGTTTAAGTTTTGAAAGTTGTAGTTCTAACTCCTTTTCAACTTTTTTGTATAAACTCAAGTTGGTTGTAACTAAAATACCTCTTGACATTTTATCGTGTTCAGCTTGACTTAGGAGATCCGCCGCGATATATTCCGGTTTGGCACTAGAATCTGCAACTATTAGAACTTCCGAAGGCCCGGCTATCATGTCTATATCAACTACACCAAACAACAGCTTCTTTGCAGTTGTCACATAAACATTGCCTGGACCTACTATTTTATCCACTTTTGGGATACTACGTGTACCGTGCGCCGCCGCCGCAACAGCTTGCACACCTCCTATTTTATAAACTTCAGTTATACCACAAACAGCAGCTGCGGCTAAAATAAAATCTTCAACTTTTTCATCAGATTTTACAGGTGTAAACATAACAACGTCTCTAACGCCAGCAAGTTTTGCCGGAATTGCATTCATTAGAACTGTTGAAGGATATGCTGCTAAACCACCAGGAACATAAATAGCTACACGTTCCAAAGGTCTTATAATTTGCCCCATAATAACACCATTTTCTTTATAAATAGAGTAAGAGTTTTCTATCTGTCTTTTATGAAATTCCTCAATTTGCATCTTTGACCTTTTGAAAATATGCAATATGTTTTTATCAACCGTATTCAATGCACTCTCTATTTCTTCATTTTTTACTTTTATATTCCTACTGTTAAAACCATCAAACTCTTTTGCGTAAGACAAAACCGCTTTGTCTCCAAACCGTCGAACATTGTCGATTATTTTTTGAACAGATTTTTCTATTTTATTATTAGGTGACTTTTTTATCACAAATTCTTTTGGATTATTTGGATTATATTTAACGAGTTTTAACATATGTGTTTCCTCAGCTTTTCTGTAAAATTATTTAACGATTTTAATCCAATACTATTAGAATTACCTACAAGCATTGCGCTTATATCGCAAATCTTTTCTATAACATCTAATCCATTGGCCTTTAACGTATCACCACTTTGAACAATATCAACTATAGCATCAGCAATATTTAAAATAGGTGCAAGCTCAACTGAACCTTCTATCTTTAAAATTTTTGGATATTTGCACTTTTTTGCAAAAAATTTTCTTGCGACGTTTGGGTATTTTGAAGCTATTATATTTGCAGTTTTAAAATATGAAAAACCAGCTAAAGCAAAATAACATTTCCCGATTTTTAAATCTAATAATTCGTTGTAAATTTCTTTGTCATTTTCAATAATTGCATCTTTGCCAACAACCGCTAAATCTACAATATCTAAATCTATGAATCTCAAAGTATCATTTGATTTTGAAAATATAAACTCTATATTGTCTTTTGATTTTACAAGTAAACGCCTTCCTTTGTTGCGAATTGACACACTATCAAAACCTGCCCTGTTAAGCAGTCCAATAAATTCCTCTTCAATACGTCCTTTTGTAACTGCAACTCTAAGCATTATAATTATCTCCTTTAGTTTCAAAATAAAAAAACCGCATAGATTATAACCCGCCCCATCCACACAGCTTAAAAACTTCTTATAGCAATGTAGACACAAAACAACACTTGCGCCTACATAAATTTCATATTTTAGCGCAAATGTCGCTCATTATGGTGATGTTGTTGTAGTATTGTAAGCATTGCTTTCTTAAACATCCAATCTACTCTCAATTATTTAACTTTACTTCTTGCCATTTACCATCTATTTACAATCTTGTCATATACATATATAATACATATAATTAATACATTAAGAAGAGTATAATTTTTATTTCAAAATTTGTCAAATTATAAATTTATGTTTATTATTCCCATAGTCTTACTCCAAACGCTACCGTAAATAGCAACCCCATCTACACTCATTAGGATTACTCCAATTTGAAGTAATATAAATCCATAAATATCTAAAACACACATAAACACACAGTTTTTCAATTGTTTCTAAAAGTTTAATAATATATCACAAATACCATGCCGTAAATAACATCAAATGATAGAAACAAAAATTAATTTTTTTCTAAAATATAGTTAAACTAAACATATACGACGGCACGTCATAATTATCTTGCACTTATTATAAAAATTATCATAAAATCTTCTACTGAGGTGCTGAAACTTCCTTCTCTTATCTTGTTTTAATTTATCTTTATATCCTTTTATGACTTGACGTTATTCCTTCTTTAACTTCTCCAAAGGTTTGGCAATTTATATGATGCATTTGAAAGGTAAAATAATTAATTCTTCTCCAAAGAGAACTTAAAAAAAATTAGTTATAACGCGTAAAATACACTATAGCATTTTTCTCTAGCTTGTATTTTTTAAACTTTTATTTCGATCTCAATATATCTAAATTCACAAAATTCCAACTGAAAACAAAACATAAACTGTTTTTCATTTATTTAAAGCTTATAATCACCAATTTTTGTCCAAAAATGTATTTTATTAAAAATTTTCACTTTGTTTTGTACAAAACAAAAAAAATCGAAAATAACATAAATTGACACTGGTTACCGAAATATCTTTTTACATCTTTTTTACATCTTTAATTATTAAACTAACTGCCTCTTTTAAAGTTTTACATACAGCCATAGGTTTGTTTTTTTTTTGCACTATTTTTGTCTGCTGTTTTTTACCATGTCCCGTAAGAACCAAAATACCCTTACCACCAACATTGCACCCAAGTAAATAATCTCTTATGCTATCACCAACTGTATAAGATTTTTCAAGATTTATATTAAAATCTTTAGCCCCTTGCAAAACCATTCCAGGTTTTGGCTTTCTACAATTACAAAAATCTTCATCAGTATGAGGACAATAATAAATAGCATCTACTTCAGCTCCAGCATTTTTAAGCAAAAATACAAACTTTTCATGAATTTTTTGTAAATCATGTTCAGTAAACATTCGCCTTGTAACACCAGACTGGTTTGTAACTATAATCACCTTAAAACCTGCTGCGCGTAATCTATTTATACTGTCCGCCGCATAATGGTAAAGCCTTACTTGCTTAGGTGAATTTAAGTAGTTTTTGATAAAAATAACAGTCCCGTCACGATCTAAAAAGACTGCAGGCATTTTAATATTATTTGTTCCCACTTTTCTTTTCCCTTTATAAACTGTGGCTTAACCATAAGAACAGAAATTTTTTCTTTCGTTTCAGCATCAACATTTTGTAATTTAACCGCATCTTTAGCAGTCACAACAAAATAAGCATCTGCTCCCTTTTGAGAAATCAACTTATTTAATTCATAGTTGACACATCGACTGTGATTTCTTAAAATTATACTGTCTTTTAAAGTTATGCCTGACTTCTCTATAGAATTTTTAAAACCTTGAGCAAAACCTATTGCACTTAAAGAATAAACTTTAGATTTCTTCAAAAGTTCAACATTAAAATCTGTCTTTAAATCAATTTTTTTATATTTAAAATCACCGTAAAATGTTAAAACCACTTCCTTTCTTGACAGCTCAAACAATTTTTTTTCAAGTTTATTAAGATTGTCTTTTGAAATCATATCACAATTAGTAACAACTATAACATCAGCCCTCTTTAGCGATTTAGGCCTTTCCCGCAAAACTCCAAAAGGAATAAGCATGCCATTGTCAAAAGGATTAACCGCATTAACGCAAACTATATCTAAATCTCTTTTTATTTTCCAGTGTTGAAATCCATCATCCAAAACAAAAACATCAGAGTTTACTTTAGAACCAAACATTAAAGCATTGTCATATCTATCAACGCCAACAATAACAGTTGCATTGGTCACGCTTCTTGCTATCAAAAGAGGCTCATCGCCACTCGTTATAGCACAAACATCCAACGCGCCGTCTTTCAAAAGCACTGGGGTTTTATTTTTTCTTAAATAACCACGCGTTAAAACTGTACATTTTAATTTATTTGCCACAAAAAACTCCAACAGTTCTATAACTATCGGAGTTTTACCAGTACCACCACAAGTTATATTTCCTACGCTTATTACAGATTTAGGCAACTTTTTCGCAGTAGTAAATTTTCTGTCAGCTTTTAATAAAACGATATAAATTAAAGAAATTAGATATAAAACGACTTTTAAAAATTTGAACATTTATTTTCAAGTTCCAAAAGTTTTTATTTACTTTTTTCATCAATATTTCGTCAATATAATATATAAGATACATAGAAAAACAAACGCAATCAGTAAGACAAGTATAAATCACATCGAATCACATCAAACCTTGTCTTTTTTATATTATACACTATAAAAACACAGCGTTTAAATTTACAATTAGATTTAAAACTTTGAATAATTTTCCAGCAGGAAAAAATTTCCTTCTCTTAAAATATTTTTAACTCCTGTTCTATTTCTGTTTATTCTTTAGATCTGAACCACTTTGTATCTCCAAAAGCCCATACTCTTTAATATTTCAAGCAATAAAATCTTATGTCGAAATCGTAAACAATTGCAATTTCGCCGCTCTATTTAACATTTTGTTTTCTATATACTCACTTATATATATTTTTCGTTTTTTGTCATAACATAATTTCTTGTCTAAAGTCTAAAAAAAAGAAAAAATAGTACAGGCAGAATATGTTAAAGAACTAATGGATGAAGTAAAAGAAGAAATAACATCATTAAGATAGATAGAAGAAAAAAAATAAAATCAAACTTATTATTAGGAATAGATAATCCAATTAATGATTTCTTAAAATAGCTATTACATTACAAAATTAAGCATAACATAATTTAACTTTAGTATTCTGAATAATTGAGTTATTGATAACCATTTTTTCTTCTTATTTTTAACTTTACATTTTTTTTAAAATTTTACAATTTGAAAACATTAAAAAACATTATCATTATATTATAATAATAAAAAATTCAGCATAAAGTAATTAATGAATAAATTCTGTAAAAAAGAAGTATGTTTTATGAATCTGTTATTTTTCATATCAAACTCTAGCAAAAATAGAAAAAATTATAAAAACTAGCATCGATAGTCGCAATAAAAAGTTTATGTCATTTTGATTAAGTCCACTCCATCCCAACATGGTATATATACCTGATAATACCTGATAAAAAAGCAGCCATTATAAAAATTTTGAATGAATTTGAACTGAATCATATTGAATATACAAATAAATCCATAAAAGTAAAAGGACATAATTTATTTGTAATGGAACTAGAAGAAAGAATAAATAAAAAAAGAGAATAATTGGATATTTTTAAGTAGAACTGTTTATATGAAGGAAAGCAATGAATATCTTAATATGCATGGTACAAAGAAGGATATGTTTTCAAAAAAAACATTTCTTTTATAGTAACGTATATGGATCCCTATTATATTAAGCGAGTGAGAACTTTTTGCGATGACTTGCATGATAAGAAGATAATAAAACTTCATAGGGCTTGGGATAATCAGCGTTATAAAGCTACTGAACTATTATTCATTGATTTTATTAAAAAATGCAATAGATAGGTCAGTTTTTTGTTGATAAAGATTTAACCACCAAAACCTTGCTTGAAAATTCAACTGGACTTTTTTTGTTAACTAGCTTTTAGATTATCAATTTCATAAAGACAAAAACTGCACTCTTTAATGACAAAAACTTTATATTGCACATGCAAAACAACAAATTATCATATATAGTATAGAAGCCTATGATTATAATAAAAGTGCTATCTATTTTTCGACTTCATTCTGCGAAGAACGCTTTCTTAGCAAATGATTTAAAATTTTCTTTCTTAAACGCACAGAAACTGGAGTTACCTCAACAAGTTCATCATGGGCAATATATCCTACCGCTTGTTCAAGGTTCATAACTCTTGGAGGCGTAAGCATGGGAACGTCATCAGTACTTTTATTTCTCATATTGCTTAGCTTTTTAAGTTTACAAGGATTTACGACTAAATCGTTTTCTCTTGAGTTCTGCCCAACTATCATCCCTTCGTAAACTTCAATCCCAGGTCCTACAAAAAGCTGACCACTTATTTGAAGATTGCCTAATGCGTAAGCCGTAGTCTTCCCTTTTTCTTTAGCTATAAACACACCATTTCTTCTTAAATCCACAACATTAACTTTAGGCATATAGTCGTAAAAACTGTGATGCATTATGCCTCGGCCTCTAGTGTTTGTTAAAAACTCACTTTTAAAACCTATCAAAGCTCTTGAAGGAACTATATATTCAAGGCGTATCCTATCACCTACACTTACTATATTTTCAAGCTTTGCAGAACGTTTTCCTACGAGATCAAAAACAGCACCTTGGTATTGACTTTCTATATCTAAAGTAAGAAACTCCATAGGCTCGCAGAGCTTACCTTCTATTTCTTTATAAATAACTTCCGGAGAAGAAACTGAAAGTTCAAAACCTTCCCGACGCATAGTCTCAATTAAAACAGTTAAATGCAACTCCCCCCTTCCATAAACTTTAAACTTACCTTCAACTTCAAGCGTTTCTATTTTCAATCCCACATTTGTTTGAGCTTCTTTTTCAAGCCTTGCTTTTATGTGTCGACTTGTTAAAAACTTTCCACCACAGCCCGCAAAAGGTGAATCATTTACAAAAAAATTCATTGAAACTGTCGGGTCATCTATAGAAAGACGAGGCAGCGGCAATATATTGTCCACGTCGCATACAGTATCACCGACCTCAACACCTTCAAGTCCTGCTATAGAAACTATATCCCCAGCTTTTGCTTCTTCAACTTCTTGTTTGTTAAGTCCATGGAATTTATCTATATAAACAGCTTTTGTTATTTTTGGAAAATAAATACTTTTCTCATTTACAAGAGCCACGGTCTGCCCTTTTTTAACAGAACCGTTTAAAATTCTTCCTACACCTACGCTCCCTAAAAAATTGTTATAATCAAGCATTGTTATCTGCATTTGTAATGGTTTACTCTCATCAGCTTCGTTAGGTGGGGGAATATGAGACATAATCGTCATAAACACAGACTCTATATCTTTGCCTCTTGTGCTCATATTCACACTTGCCCAGCCTTCACGTCCTGAGGCATAAAGTATAGGAAAATCAAGTTGTTCGTCAGTAGCGTCAAGCTTCATAAACAAATCAAAAACACTGTCCAGCACCGTGCTTGGAGTTGCGTTTGGTCTGTCCATTTTGTTTATAATTACTATAGGCTTTAATCCCAACGTTAAAGCTTTTCTCAAGACAAACCTTGTTTGCGGCATAGGGCCTTCAACAGCATCAACCATAAGTATGGCGCCTTCTACCATCTTTAACACTCTTTCAACTTCACTGCCAAAGTCTGCATGCCCCGGAGTATCTACTATATTTATAGTGTTTCCTAGATAGTTTACCGAAACGCATTTTGCAAGAATCGTAATCCCTCTTTCCCTTTCAAGAGGATTAGAATCCAAAACCATATCTTGAACTTTGTCGCTTTTAACAATGAACTGACCTGAAAACTTTAATAAAGAGTCCACTATAGTAGTTTTGCCATGATCAACGTGAGCTATAATTGCAACATTTCTTATATCATTTCTTTTCATACTTTGACTTTATCCTGTTTATCAAAAAAAACGACCTTTACAGCCAACAAACTACTTACATTTTTATAATTTTGTTTTATATATAATTGTACAAGTTTTATAACGTTTTGTCATTGACAAAACGTTAAATCATTTTATAGGAAATAGTTTGATATACGAAATTTTCTAACACCTAATTTATATCACAACAGATATACAAATCTTAACAAACTAATCAAAATTTCTCTTTTTTCATACATATCCGCTTAACTCTCCCCTTTCTAAAAATTATTAAACTCGACCTTTATTCCTCCACAAAGTTCTCTAATTTTGTACACCTAATTAACCACGCCCAAATCTTCAGGATCTATATTCAAGTATAAAAGTTTTGGTTATTACCTTATCTTCAAAACTCATATTCACACCTCACCAAATTTTTTTTATTTTTATAAATGATATTATAAGTTTTATCAACTAGCTATCATGTACAAATCCAAAACTATCTACTATATTTCATTAACAGACTTTTTTCTTATTACTATCCTAGCCCTCAGTTCCTAAGCTTTTTATACTATCAAGCAAAACTTATCCGCTTGGCCTAAAATAAAAATATAGCCTAATTGTAAATTACACATTAATCTACTTCTCCATATTCTTCATAAATCAATAAGCACTATATAGTTTATAGTACCTTTATAGTACCTTGTTTCTCCCAAACTAGACCCAAATCCCATACCTGCAAACAGGCAACTATTGTCATTTCTCAGTTTTTATATTATCAAGGAATAAAAATTATAAAATTCAAAATTATTAATACCGCAATAGTATAATAGATCTTAAAAACATTCCCACTAAAAGCACTATACTCACTTTAGTTCACCTTTCCATAAAACTTTCTGTGCATGTGAATAAAATTATATCTTCATTAATTCAAGGCCATATACATTTCCTCTAACTATCCCAAATATTTGACGGTATACAGTATTACTAAATATATTTCCATACGTGCTTGCATATTTCAAAAACATGTTTTACTGTATTTTCACGTTCTATGTTTATTTATTCCTTATAAAGATAAAATTGTGCCTGACATTTTAATACGCCCCATTGCGTCTGTGCATTAAAGTTGATAAAAACATTTAACACATTATTTGTTGTAATTCCATCATTGATGCAGTAATTTTTTATCATTGCATCGTTTCAAGCAAACCTTTAAGCAATTTTACAAAATCTTATATTGTCTTGAAAACCCATAAAACTTTTATACCCCTTGATACTTGAGCTTCGTGGTTAAGCGGATTATTTATGATAATTTTAATGTTTTCAACTAATATTCCTGTTTCCTCATCAATATCATATCATAATCAAAATATAATAATGTTTCTGACTTTTTCATGTTTAAAATAATTACTAATTGTTAATTTTGATTCCAAAAGCCTGATTGGAAGTATTTTAATTTCTTTAAGAAAAACGCTTGGCAATTGATTTGTTGGATCAAAAACTTTTATAGCACACCAAACATCATATTCAAAAAAATTCTAACTGGTATTGGCGCTTGCAACAGATCAAGCATCTATTAATCGCCCCTTACAGCAAACTGCATTCTACCTTCAACAAAATTAACTTTACATATCCAAAGACGAGATTCACGACTAAATTATTTAAATCGTATTTATTATTCTTTTACAACTATAAAACAAATATTGGTTTTTGGGACTTAAAACGCGAGAGTTTATTGAAATATCAGAAACGCAAACAACAAAATTTTCAGTTCTTTTATTTTATTATTTATTACAAAAACCTTTGCTCAGCATTGCCAGAAGGAAACAAAAATATAGCTACCGCATCATTTGAATTAAAAAAAATTCAAATCACCGTAAAAAAATAAGTTCTTCATCTTTAGCAAAAGCAAAAACACATAAATCTAATTTTTTACCTTTAGTGTCAACTTGTTCTTTAAACATGCCCCTAAATTAAGTAATGAACCTTACCACTACCTCACACATGCCGATAAATACGTTTTATTCAAAAATTACCTCAAAAAATTCTTCTACTAAATACACGAACTGTGGATATATTTTCCTAAAATTACTTGCTTTATGTCAATTGAAAGATCAAAATATCTTATATTTTAAAACTCTTTCTTTTTATACTTTATACTTATATTACTTAACAACAGAATAATACTTTTGTAAAAGCAATATATTATTGCCAAATAGTGAAAATATCAATACCATAACTCGCATTTTTGCATAATTTAACTTTCATAAAGAATTTAAAACATCTGATTTTGAAGCTAACGATATCTATAAATTCTGTCTTGTCTAAAAAATTTAACACAAAACTTCAACTAGAAAAAAATAAACTTTACTTCATTAATTGTTTTTAATGCCATCCAACCGCCATAAAACAAATCGTCCACTGTTGTTGAATATTATAACATTGCAAAAATTAAATTTTTTATTACTTTTACAGCTTCAGAAGGCTCATTTATAATCCGATCGATTTTGAGATATAGGGATATATTTTCACAGTGTAAAAACACACTTTCTTATACAATCTTTTCAAGCATTAAATTGCTTTTATTTTTTAAACATTTGCCTATATTTGAAACTTAGAACTTTAAACAAACGATATTTTGATCCTTTAGTTCTAAAGTTTTAGTATCATTAATTATAGTCTTTTTATTACCCGTACTCTTCTTTTTCTTGATAAATATAATTTTTTAATCACTGTTTGAAAAAATGATCACATAAATTGTCTTATCACTTGCACCTAGCCCAATTTACAAGAACATCATTTGACACATCAGAAGCTTTTGTTTTATTCCAAACACTCAAAATCATTTAAGCTATTTCATAAATATTTTTCGATCTCAGCCATAGAAACGATAAGAACATCCATACTTTTATACTTTTATACTTTTATAAAATTTAACTTTTAGCTTCTGAATTTTTTATTTCTGTTAATTTTTTTTTAACCTTTTCATACTCAACTTTTCTTTATTTCAAAAAAACTCTATATTCATTTAATATTGTATTAATAGTTTTACTTCTTTCAGTTTCATAATTATTATAACTTGCAAAATATAATAAAATCACTGTCAATTGAATCGCAAGGATATAAACTGTGTTGTATTATATTATCTTAAAATAACGTCCTTCTTTTTACCAACACATTATCAGAAAAAACACACACCATTAATGAAACGCTAATACCGGCATCGTTAAAATTTCTTAACAATCAACACTCCTTTGTTGTAAAAACATACTTTTACGTAACTTAATGTTTAAAATGACGAATACCAGTAACTATCATAGCCATATTTCTATCATCTGCAGCTTTAACAGAACCTTCATCTTTTATTGAACCCCCAGGTTGAATTATAGCCGTAACTCCCGCTTTAGCTGACTCTTCAACAACGTCGGGAAAAGGGAAAAAAGCATCAGAAGCTAAAACAAGAGGAAACTTTTTCTCATCTAATGCATGATTTGCATATTTCATTTTTTCAACAGCTATTTTTAAAGAATCTATACGACTCATCTGTCCGGCTCCAATACCTACTATTTGTTTGCCTCTAACTAAAATAATAGCGTTAGATTTAACATGCTTTACAATCTTCCAAGCAAAATTTAAAGAATCGTTTTCTTCTCTTGTTGGTTGACGTCTTGTCATAAGCTTTATTTCGGCTGACAAAATATTATCTCTATCCTGAGCAAGCATACCATAAGACATAGCTCTATATTCAACAATATTTTTATCTTCTTTGTAAGGTATTTCTTGAACTAATAATCTTATATTTTTCTTGCGAGTTAAAATATCTAAAGCACTTTTAGAATAACCCGGAGCTATAACACACTCAATAAATAATTTGATTATTTCCTCCGCTGTATCTTTTTCAACAAACTTATTAAAAGCTACTATGCCACCAAAAGCACTCATGGAATCGCAAGACAAAGCTTTTAAATATGCACTTTTTATATAACCCCCTTCAGCACAACCGCAAGGATTGTTATGTTTAATAATAGCACAGGCAGGTGCGTCAAATTCATGAACAAGCATCCATGCTGACTCCAAATCTAAGTAGTTGTTATATGACAACCCCTTTCCGTGAATTTGTTTTGCAGATATCACTATAGGCTTATTTGTCTCTACACCATTTGAATACAATACAGCTTTTTGATGAGGATTTTCGCCATATCTAAGATCTAATAACTTTTTTAAAGGTATAGATATATGCGTAGGAAACTTTTCATAAGTTAAATAATTTGAAACTAAAGAGTCATAGTAAGCTGTATAACGAAAAGCTTTTGCAGCCAAATTTAATTTTAAGCTTTCATTTACAGATTTATTCTTTAAATTATCAATAATAACCGAATAGTCTTTTGAACTGCAAACAACCATGACATCTTTATAATTTTTTGCAGCTGCTCTAAGCAAAGCTACACCTCCAACATCTATATTTTCTATAACCTCTTGAGTTATTTTTTTGTCTTCAGGCTTAGGAATTGCATTTATTATTTCTTCAAATGGATACAAATTTACGATAACCATATCTATAGCACCAATATTATACTTTTGCAACTGTTTTATATGCTCATTTTTATTTCTTATAGCAAGTATTCCGCCATGAATTTTCGGATTAAGTGTTTTTACTCTACCATTTAAAATTTCTGGAAATCCAGTAACTTCAGATATTTCTTCGCAGTCAATAGAATTTTCTTTTAAAATTTTTGTCGTACCTCCACTAGAAATTATATCCCAATTTAATTTTTTTAATTCCTTTGCAAACTCAACAATACCTACTTTGTCCGACACGCTAATCAACACCGTACTCATTACTTTCTCCTGTTGTTTAATTTAAAAATACTTTGTACTCTTCAAGCGCATTCATTATATTTTCTAAAAAAAACTCTTTTCTTAAAAAAAACACTGATGTCGCTCTTGTTTCACTTTTATCTTTTCCTTTAAAATTTTCAAATTTTAAAGGCATTACTTTAACAATCTGTTCGTAATGTCTTCTTGAGATTTTACTCCATCACCTTTTTGAGATAAGTAAAATCATAACTTTTGAAAATTTATCAACAATGCTCAAATATTCAAACCATACCTTTATTATTATAGCTGAATCATGAAGCAACTGAAGCTAATGCGACAGATTTATAATAAGAGACATAATATAATTCTTTTATCTACAGTACTCTTTGAATTTACAAATACAGTAACTAATGTATTTGTAAAAACTTTTTATTTATACTAAAACACAACTTAATTGATCTGCAACAGCCAGATTTGTATCTACAACTATACTCTATATCTTCAATAGTGAGGATTTGTTCTTAGACAAAAATCACAAACTTACTTATATGGTTAAATTTATATAAATCGTCTTTTTATTTTTTAAAACCTTATAGGTGGATGGTTTTTATACTCACATACTTTTCCTTGAACTGTAGCAGGTTTAAATACTTTAAACGCACAGCCGCTATATATAACACTACCACCGCCAACATCGATATGCTTTATTTGTCACATACTTATCATATTTTTTCAATTGTTTAAACGTAAGTTCAAAATCCTTTGGAAAAGGGGCTTCGAAAGTCTTTCCTACACTGCTAGAAGGCAATGTTAATGTTAAAGATCGTGCATGTAAAGTAAGTCTTGATATAAGGGGTTTTTCAGTTTCATATCTTTTTACCTTATAATTGCGTTTCAACCTTGATAACATTATAGGATCTGACACGCCATATTCAGCATCTATAGCTAATGGATAGCCTAAACTCCAAAAATGTATTCTTACTTGGTGTCTCCTGCTTGTCAAGGGTATAGCTTCAACTAAAGTATAACTTTTAAACCTTTCAAGAACCTTAAATTTAGTCACTGACTCTTTTCCAATTATGCCTATAGATACATATTTTCCTGAAATAAGTATAGGCTTGTTTATAATTCCTTCATCTTCTTCCAAAACGCCAGATAAAAGAGCAATATATTTTTTATATACTTGAAAACTTTCAAACTGCATGCTTAAATTTCTGTGGCTTTCTGCGCTTCTTGCAAAAACCAAAACACCAGACGTATCTTTATCTATTCTGTGAATCACCCATATTTTTTGATTTAACTGCTCTTTTAATATACCAATAAGAGTTTTGTCTTCATTAGTATGTTGATCAGGTATAACCATAATCCCTGAGGGTTTATTCACTACTACAATATCATCGTCATGATAAATTGTTTCTATGTTTTGCACCATATATCTATTATCTATCTCATTATGTTTATTAATTTTTCAAACCCTGTTTCATCAATAATGTTTACATCTAATTCTTTAGCTTTTGCAAGCTTAGATCCGGCATTTTCTCCCGTAAGAACATAATCTGTTTTTTTACTTACTGAAGATGTAACTTTTCCACCTAAAGACTTTATAATTTCAGATGCCTTTTGTCTAGAGTACCTTTCAAGTTCTCCAGTTAAAACAAACGTTCTTCCTTCAAGTTGTGAACCTTTCTTATAAGTCTCATCTTCCATCATATTTACTCCATTTAAAGCCATATCTTCTATTACATGGCGTACAGTAGTATTTTTAAAAAATTCCCTTAAAGACAATGCCAATACTTCGCCTACTTCTTGTACTTTTGAAAAATCTTCAAAAGATACACTAAATAAAGCTTCCATAGTTTTAAATCTTTTAGCGACAATTTTCGAAACTTTTTCTCCAATATGGCGTATTCCTAAAGCAAATATAAGTCTGCTTAAAGAGCGTTTTTTGCTTTCAGCAATAGCCTTGATAAGATTACTGGCTTTTCTGTTTTTAAAAAATTTAAGCGCCATAAAATCGTCATAACTCAAACGATAAATATCAGACAACTTATATAATTTCTTTTTTTCAAGAAGTTGATCTACTATAGATTCTCCAAATCCATCTATATCCATAGCGTTTCTTGAAACAAAATGTATCAAATGCCTTCTAAATTGTGCAGGACACTCTAAATTTATACATCTGTAGGCTACTTTTTTTTCGCTTTCTTTTACAGCTTCACTGCCACATGATGGACATTTTTTTGGAGGTTTAAAAAAACTTTTACTTTCCTTTCTCATAACTTTAACTATCTTAGGGATAACATCTCCAGCACGTTCCATTAAAACAATATCGCCTTCATTTACATTGAGACGCTCAATTTCTTCAAAATTATGAAGTGTAGCGTGGGATATTATAACTCCACTAAGCGGAACAGGCTCTAAAACTGCAGAAGGCGTAATTATTCCAGTACGTCCTACCTGAGATCTTATTTTTATAAGTTTAGTTGTAGCTTGCTTAGATGGAAATTTAAACGCCACCGCCCATTTTGGACTTTTGTTTGTGCTTCCCAATTCACTTTGTAACCTTAAATTATTTACTTTTATAACAAGACCGTCAATTTCATAATTTAACAAAAATTTTTTTTCAAGCATTATGTCCATAAACTTCGACATTTCCTCAAAAGAGTTGCAGATTTTAAAGTTGCTTTGAAGTTTAAAACCACAGCTTTGACAATACTTTAAAAATTCAGATTGTTTTTCAAAGTGCCCCTTTTCAATTTTTCCAAAAGAATGAATAAAAAAACGAAGCTTTCTTTCAGCAGTAATTTGAAAATTTTTTTGCCTTAGTGAGCCTGAGGCAGCATTTCTTGAATTTGCAAATTTTTTACCTGTGGAGTAAAATATTTTTTCATTAAACTTTTTAAAATCTGATTTATTTATATACACTTCGCCGCGAAGTTCAAAAAAACTCGGAGGACTTTCTATTTTAAGTTTATGAGGTATATCTTGTATAGTTTTTATATTTTCCGTTACGTCTTCTCCGGTTTTCCCATCACCACGAGTTGCCCCAACAACCAAAACCCCATCTAAATACATTAGGTTTGCGCTTACTCCATCTATTTTAGGCTCTATCACAAATTCTAAATTTGAATTATTAAGCTTTTTTACCGTTTTCTCATACCATGACGCAGTTTCATCCCGCGAATATGTATTATCCAGCGAAAGCATAGGAACAGCATGTTTTATAGATCTAAAGGAAGACGAAACATAACCTGAAACTTTTTTTGTTGGAGACTTGGGCAACGCAAAAAGAGGATATTCTTGCTCAAGACATTCAAGTTTTCTTACAAGGGCATCATACTCTCCATCAGAAATTTCAGACTCATTCTTGTCATAATAAAGAGCATTATGTCTAACTAATTCCTCTCTCAAACGTTTTATTAAATTTTGAATATTTTCCATTATTTATTTTTTAAATTTTGCAGATAAACAATCCAAGTAAAAATTAAGCCCTTACTGCTTTTAGTTTATCCAATATACCATTTACAAACTTACTTGAATCCTTTGTGGAATATCGTTTTGATATTTCTACAGCTTCATCTATCACAACGTTAATTGGTGTCATAGGTGTAGCAATTATCTCATAAGTTGCCAAACGTATTATATTACGATCAACAACAGCCATTCTATCCAATTCCCAATTTTTGGCATATTTTTTAATAAGAGCATCTATTTCTCCCTTTTTCTTACAAACTCCTTTAAACAATTCTACAGCGAAATTTCTATAAATTTCATCTTTTGATATAGCATCTTCAAAAGCGTCACAAACGGTATCAACCGAAGTGTTGCAATTGTCAAACAAATAAAGCATCTGCAAAGAACTCTCCCTCGCCTCTCTCCTTGATCCCATAAAATCATAAACCTCGTTTATAGTTTAAAATTCTATTTTATATTACAACAACATCTTAATAGATTTTATAAAAAACAGTTTAAGTACTCAAACTTTTGCTATAAAAATTAAAGTTGAATACAAAAAGACTTTTTCTAACACACTTAACTATAAATAACTAAAAACATTGCCTTAACTTTTAAAAAATTTCAAATTAACATCCAAGCTGACCACAGGCAGCTTTAATATCAACACCTTTTACTTGTCTTATGTTTGCTACAATTCCATTGAGTTTTAAAATATTTTTAAACCTTTGTGCTGTTTTTCCTTGTGGAACTTGCAAGTTTATTCCATCGATAGGATTAAAAGGCATCAAATTTACTTGAACATTAGAATTCAGCAACTCGTG